>JBCBPG010000007.1:0-18787 GCA_039820865.1 Pseudomonadota bacterium | reverse complement strand
GACCCGGTCTGGCAGCCGACGCGCGAGGCGGTCGAGACACTCATGGGCTCGACCGACTATCTCGAGCAGTACCTCGCCATCAACCTGGTGTTCGAACCGCTGGTGGGCGAGCTCTTCCGCTCCGGCTTCCTGATGCAGGTGGCGGCGGCCAACGGCGACTTCGTCACGCCCCCGGTGATCTCGGCGGCCGAGGCCGACTACGAGCGCAACCTGGCCAACGCCATCGACCTCGCCTTCCTGCTGATCAGCGACAACGAGCACGGCTCGACGAACCGGGCGCTCTTCCAGGGCTGGATCGCCAAGCATGAGGCCCTCGCCGAGGCCGCCTCCAAGAACCTTCGCCCGATCTGGTCGCAGCCGCACTCCAAGCCGCTCTCCTACGACGATGCCCACGCAGTGTCTCGCGAGCGCTTCGCCAAGATCCTGAGCGAACTCGGCCTGAGCGCCTGAGCGGAAAGGAACAGAGTCATGAGTTCAACCGATCGCAACGCCCAACAGTCGAACATCTTCAAGTCGATGAAGGACATCACCTTCGACAAGACGATCTCCGACCAGTGCGGCGTCACCATGAATGACAGCGTCGAGGCGCGTGCCATCGCCGAGTTCATGGAGGAAAACGACCCGAACGTCACCGTCACCTACAACCCGGCGCTGATCCGGATCGACGGTCGCGGCAAGCTGACCTTCAGAATGGACGAGATCGGCGAGTATCTGGGCCGCGAGATGACCGCCGAGATCTTCGAGGTGAACACCTCCACCCACTACGGCCGCATGGTCCGCGTGGACGACAACACCGTCGTGCTGCTCGGCAACATGGACGATGTGATGGAGTACATCTGATCCGGCAACTGGCGCCGCATGCCCCGGTTGCGGCGCCTCCTTCTTTCCCAATCCAAGGAGAGCGCGATGTATGTCACGCCAGACGGCCGCGAGATCTTCGTCATCGACGGTCATGTTCACTACTGGGACGGCAGCCCCGAGAACCAGCGCAACGTTCATGGCAAGCAGTTCATCGATTGCTTCTACGCCTACCACTGCAACCTGAGCCCGGAAGAGGAGCGCTGGGAAAAGGCCAAGTTCGAGAAGTACAGCCAGGACGACCTCTACCGCGACCTGTTCATCGACGGGCCGGACGACATGGCGGTCGTGCAGTCCACCTATCTGAAGGACTTCTACAAGCAGGGCTTCAACACGATCGAGCGTAACGCCACGATCGCCGAAGAGTACCCCGAGCGGTTCATCGTCAACGGCTCCTTCGATCCGCGCGACGGCGAGCTGGCGCTCGAGCAGATCCACTACATGAAGGAGACCTTCGATATCCAGGGCTGCAAGCTCTACACCGCCGAATGGCACGGCGAGAGCAAGGGCTGGAAGCTGAACGATCCCTGGGCCTATCGCTGCTTCGAGCTCTGCGACAAGCTCGGCATCAAGAACATGCACGTCCACAAGGGCCCGACGATCATCCCGCTCAACAAGGATGCCTTCGACGTCCATGACGTGGACTACGCCGCGACCGACTTCCAGAACCTGAACTGGATCATCGAGCATTGCGGCCTGCCGCGGCTCGACGACTTCTGCTGGATCGCGGTGCAGGAGACGAACGTCTATGGTGGCCTGGCCGTCGTGATGCCATTCGTCCACGCCCGGCCGCAGTATTTCGGCACGGTGATCTCGGAACTGCTCGGCTGGCTCGGCCCCGACAAGCTGCTCTTCGGGTCGGACTACGCGATCTGGACGCCGCAGTGGCTGGTCGAGAAGTTCTGGAACTACCAGATCCCCGAGGCCATCGCGGCCGAGAGCGGGCAGCAGCTGACCGACGAGATCAAGGAGAAGATCCTCGGCCTCAACGCCGCCCGCCTCTACGGCATCGACATCGAGGCGAAGAAGGCCCAGTTCGCCGGAGCCCCCGTGCAGATCGCGGCGGAGTGAGCGCATGGCCCGCGACGACGTGATGGCCGGGCCGGAGCGAGAGGTCTGGACCCGGCTGGACGAGGTGTTCGACCCGGAGCTGGACGAGCCGATCACCGATCTCGGTTTCGTCGAGGGGGTGGCGGTCGAAGGCGAGACGGTGCGCGTCACCTTCCGGCTGCCAACCTACTGGTGCAGCCCGAACTTCGCCTTCCTGATGGCCGAGGGCATCCACCGCGAGGTCTCGGCGCTGCCTTGGGTCCGGACGGTGCTGGTGTCTCTGGAGGATCATCTCTGCGCCGACGAGATGAATGCCGCGGTCAATGCCGGGCAGGACTTCCAGGCAGCCTTTGCCGGCCTTGCGGATGGCGGCAGCCTGAAGGAGGTGCGCGAGACCTTCGAGCGCAAGGCCCACCAGCGCCGGCAGGAGACGGTGATCCGGGGGCTGCAGGCGCAGGGCCGCACGCCCGGGGAGATCGCGGCGATGACGCTCGGCGATCTCGGCACCGTCAGCTTCGCCGATCCCGAAGGAGCGCTGCAGCTGAGGCGCTACCTGGCCATCCTGGCCGATCGGGGCACGGCGGCGCGCGGGGATGACCCTGCTTTCCCCGATCCCGACGGCCGACCCCTGACCGCCGAGGGCTTTGGCGAGCGGATGCGTGCGCTGCGCGGCGTGCGCATCAACATGGAGTTCGGCAGCACGCTCTGCCGCGGGCTGAAGGAGGCCCGCTACAAGGAGCATGTCACCGTCGACGGCGAGCCGACGCTGGTCGACTTCATCCTCGACCGCGTGCCGCCACGCGCGGCCGAAGGCTGACATCGGGTCCAGCGGGGCCCGGTCGGCCGGGCCCCGTTCAAGCAATCAAGAACGAGACCATGGGGAGTAAACATGCCGAAGCTGATGAAACACGGCAACGACGCCCGACAGGCCCTCGCAGCCGGCGTGCGCCGGCTCGCCGCCGCGGTCGAGCCGACGCTGGGGCCCAAGGGGATGAACGCAATGGTCGACCGGCCGGTCGGCACGCCGCTGGTCACCCGCGACGGTGTCTCGATCGCTTCCGAGGTGGAGCTGATCGACCGCTTCGAGAACATGGGCGCGCAGGTGGTGCGCGAAGTCTCGATGCAGACCAACGACGTGGCCGGTGACGGCACCACCACCTCGATCGTGCTGGCCAACGGGATCGTCCAGGGCGGCGTGGAACTGACCGCGCGCGGCGCCAAGGCCGTGGATCTCTGCCGCGGCATCGACCTGGCCGTGGGTCATGTACTCGACGCGCTGAAGGCCACCGCCATGCCGGCCGACGATGACGTGATCACCGCCGTCGCGACCATCGCCGCCACCGATCCCGGGCTGGGCGGGCTGGTGGCCGATGCCTGGCGCGCCGTGGGCCCCGAGGGCGTGATCACCGCTGACTACGGTCTCGGCATCGAGAGCACGCTCGAGGTGGTTGAAGGGATGTCGTTTGAGCGCGGCTACATCTCCCACCACCTCGTGACCGATGTTGAGGCGATGACCGCCACGCTCAAGAACCCCTACATCCTGCTGACCGATCTCAAGCTCACCGATCCCGACCAGCTCACGGCCGCCCGCTCGATCGCCGAGGAGGACGGCCGGCCGCTGCTCGTGGTCTCCGAGGACTGCGGGCCGACGGTGCTGGCCTCGCTCCTCTCCGGCGACGCGCCGGGCAAGTACCTGGTGGTCCATCCCCCCGAGTTCGGTCAGTGGCGCCAGGCGATGATGGAGGACCTCGCCATCCTCGTGGGTGGCCGGGTGATCGTGAAGAGCCTTGGCGGCCGGCTTGAAGACATCACGCGCGAGGACCTCGGCGGCGCCGAGATCGTTACCGCCTCGGCCGGCGAGACCATGGTGGTGCGCGGCGAGGGCGACGTGGGCAAGATCCAGGCCCGCCGCGCCCAGGTCCAGCGCCAGTACGATCGGGCACCGCCCAACATCGAGCAGGACAAGCTGCGGGAACGCCTGGCCAAGCTTTGCGGCGGCACGGCCGTCATCAAGGCTGGCGGCGTCACGCCCGTCGAGCAGAAACGGACGGTGCAGTTGGTCGACGACGCTCTCAACGCGGTGCGTGCGGCGCATCAGGGTGGCGTCGTCGTGGGCGGCGGCATGTCCTTCGCGCGCGCGGCCGCAGCGCTCGATGCGCCGATCGACATGGCCGAGGGCGACGTGCAGGCGGGCATGAAGCTGGTTCAGTCGGTGCTCTCGCGCCCGCTTGCCCGCATCGCGCTCAACGCCGGGCGCGATCCCAACGAGGTGGTGCGCAAGGCCAGTGCTCTCGGACCCCAGGAGGGCTTCGACGCGGCCCACGGCAGCTTCGCCAACATGCGCGAGGCAGGCATCGTCGATCCGCTGGGCGTGGTCTCGGCGGGGCTCCGCAACGCCGCGTCGGTGGCGATGCTGATCCTCACCACCGAGACGCTGATCGGCGATGTGACCGAGGACGAGGACCCAACCGAGGGGGCCGCCCTCGGCGGTGGCGCCGAGAAGCTCGGGCGCCAGTGATGCCGCCGGCTGCGCCGCCCCCGACGGCGGCGCGGCCCCGCGATCCCAAGGGAGGAACGACATGAAAGCCGCGCGGCTCTACGAATACGATCCCGCCATGGCGGTCGATCTGCGCATCGAGAACGTCAACGACCCGACGATCCAGAAGCCCGACGAGGTGGTGGTCAAGGTGGGCGCGGCCGGCCTCTGCCGCACCGACCTGCACATCATCGAGGGCGTCTGGCGCGACATCATGGACCCGGAGAACCGGCTCCTGCCCTACACCATGGGTCACGAGAATGCAGGCTGGGTCGAGGACGTCGGTTCGGCCGTCACCTCCGTCAAGCCGGGCGACGCGGTGATCTGCCATCCGCTGCGCACCTGCGGCATCTGCCTGCCCTGTCGCTATGGCGAGGACATGCACTGCGAGACGGGGCTCTTCCCCGGCCTCGGGCTGGATGGCGGCTTTGCCGAGTACTTCATCACCAGCGAGCGTTCGCTCATCAAGCTGAACCCCAACGTGACGCCGCTCGACGTGGCGCCCATGGCCGACGCGGGCATCACCGCCTATCGCGCGGCGAAGAAGGCGGCGAAGCTGCTCCGACCGGGCGCCTACTGCGTCCTGCTCGGCATCGGCGGGCTCGGCCACATCGCGCTGCAGTGCCTGAAGCAGATCTCAGGCGCGCGCATCATCGCCATTGACAACGTGCCTGCCGCGCAGGCGCTGGCCCGAGAGCTGGGGGCCGACCACGTGCTTTCCGGCGGGCCCGAGGTCGTCGAGGAGGTGCGCCAGATCACCTCGGGCGGCGCGCAGGTGGTCATTGACTTCGTCGGCGAGCTCGGCGTCGAGAACCTCTGCTGGCAGATGGTGCGCAAAGGCGGGCAGATGTTCGTCGTGGGTTACGGTGGCAAGGTCGAGGTACCCACGGTCCATTTCGTGGTGGAGGAGATCAACGTGGGCGGCAGCCTCGTTGGCAACTTCACCGAGCTCGTAGAACTCATGGAGCTCAACGCCGATGGCAAGGTGAAGATGCACTATGCCCAGTACGGTCTTGACGAGATCAACCAGGCGCTCGACGACTTCAAGAACCGCCGCTTCGCAGGGCGCGGCGTCATCGTCCCCTGAGCCCGCGCCGGCGGCCGAGGTGGCCGCCGGGCTCTCGAGATCGAGGTGGTGAAGGCGTCTCCCGCCTCGAGACGGGCGCCGGGAAGAGCACCTGCCCGGCCCTGCTCGAAACCGCCGCCCGATCCTGTCCGGCCCAAGGGGGGGGGGGGGGCGCACGCCAACCTCGGCCGGACAGACTTCTGTATCGGCCCCTCCACGCACCTATGACTGGCGCTGATTTATCAGGGCCTCGGCCAGTTGTTGGCCGAAGCGGGCGGCGGCAACCGACAATGTGCGGCCCTTCAGTTGCGCAACGTGCAGGGAGCCTTCCGGCAAGCGCGGGGTGACAAGGGGGATGCTCGCGATACCGGCGCTCATCAGCTCGGGCGGCACGCCGATCCTGAGCTCGAAGGCGATCGCATGCGTCTGGGAGACGAAGTTGCGCAGCAGCACGTAGCTGTCGGCCTCCACCGAGGGGGAGAGGCGGACCGAGAGGCGTTCGGCATAGCGGTCGAGGATGTGGCGCATCGAATAGGCGTGCGTCGGCAGCGCCAGCGGGTAGGCCAGGCAGTCGAGGAACGACAGGCGCTCGGCACCGGCCAGGGGGTGATCGGCGGCCAGCAGCACGTGGATCGGCTGGGGCACGGACAGAAGCGTGAGCGACTCCGCCCGCCGCGGCGGCTCGAACACCAGCGCAAGATCGGCGTCGAAGTCGCGCAGCGCCGTCTCCGCCGCCTCGCCGTCCATGACCTGCACCCGGAACGTCACCTTGGGAAAGGCGGCCTGGTAGGAGGCGATCTGGCTCGGCATGAAGTAGGGCAGCAGCGCCTGGCTGCAGGCGATCGAGACATGGCCGCGTCGCAGCCCCGTGAGATCGGCGACCCGCGACTTGAACTGCTCGACCTCGGCCAGCTGGCCGCGGATCATCCGGATCAGGAGCTCCCCCGCCGCGCTGAGCCGCACGCCATGGCCGAGACGCTCGAAGACCGGCACGCCCAGTTCCTCCTCGAGCGCGAGGATCCGGCGGTTGAGGGCCGAGGGCGTGATCGACAGCCGTTCGGCCGCCTGGCGGATCGAGCCCGTGCGGGCGACCGCATCGACATAGCGATAGAGCTGCAGGTTCCGCATGGATAACCCCCGGGCTGATGCGCTTGGGTGGTGAGTTTTTCGTCATTCATACGTGCGTTTTTAGCAGCAGACCTCAACACCCGGCTTGCATAACGTCGATGGCATCATGTTTCGACAGGTAGAAACCGGATGCCGACCAGCACGCTGAGCCCCCTGGAACAGACCGTCGCCGACGGGATCGACGAGGTCGCCTGGATCGACCTCGCGACCGCGTTGATCCGATGCGGCCAGCCCGAGGCGGGCAATGCGCTGGACCCCGACCAGCCCTCGGGCAAGGAGGAGGCCATCGCCCACATGGTCGCCGGGCGGCTGATGGGGATGGGCTTCGAGGTCGAGATGCCCGAGCGCAGGCGCGGGCGGCCGAACGTCGTCGGCCGGATCAGGGGCGCGGCGCCGGGTCCCAGCCTGATGATCAACGACCACCTCGACACCTACCCGGTCGTCGAGCCCGAGAAGTGGGACAAGACCGGCGGCGATCCCTATGCCGCGACGCGCCATGGCGACCTCCTCTATGCCCGCGGGACCTCGGACACACGCGGCAACATGGCGAGCGCGCTTCTGGCGCTGGAGGCGGTGCTGGCGGCGGGGCCCGCGCTCAGGGGCGAGCTGATCGCCTGCTTCACGGTGGACGAGGAGCGTGACGGCACCGACGGCTCGATCTTCGTCACGCAGGAACTGGGCCTCAGGCCCGACTATTCGATCACCGCCGAGCCGACCGCCTGGGGCGGGCCCTCGGGACCCTGGGGCATGGCGATCTCGACCGCCAATTCGGGCCACTGCCTGGTCGAGATCGTGCTGACCGGCACCAAGGGGCATATCTGGCGGCCCGACATCATCGCCAACCCGATCCTCGAGGCCGGGCGGATGATGGGCGACCTCGAGACCATGGTCTTCACCCACACGCCGACCGAGTTCATGGGCCATACGCCGCCCATCGCCTCGATCGTGCGCATCCGGGGCGGGCTGGAGGGCGAGATGCAGTTCTCGCCCGACACCTGCACCATCACCATGGCGGTCGTCGGCATCGTGCCGGGCATGACCATGGACGGCATCATCCGCGACGTGCGCGAGCTGACCGCCCGCAGCCTGGCCGGGCGCAACGACCTGACGGCCGAGGTGCGCCAGGTGCCGGGATCGCTGTTCGTCGAGGGGACCGAGAACGTGCCCGCCGACCAGGAGCCCGTCGTGACGCTCTCGGCGGTCTACCAGGCGTTCCGGGGCGAGGCGCCCAAGCTCAACCGCAAGAACGCGTTCAACGACACGATCCGGTTCCGCGAGGCCGGGATCAACGCGGTGACCTTCGGGCCGGGCGAGGACGGCTGGGCGGCGGACAACGAGTGGATCTCGATCCCCAAATCCGTCGAGGCCGCGAGGATCTACGCGGTCACCATCCTGCGGCTGCTCGGTGCGGGGTCGTGACCGCATGGGTGCTGCGCCGGATAGAGAGGCTCAAGGGCTTCACCCTGTCGCGCAGCGCCCGGCTGTCCCTGATCACGGTGGTGCTGATGTTCGCGGCCTGGGTGGTCGTGACCGAGACGGGGCTGGCCAACAAGCTGTTCCTGCCGCCGCCCGACGCGGTGTGGCAGGCCTTCGTCAAGGCGGCGACGCGCGGCTACCAGGGGGCGACGCTGCAGGAGCATGTCCTGGTCAGCCTGGCGCGCATCCTGGCCGCCTTTGCCGCGGCGGTGGTGGTGGGCGTGGCGCTGGGCGTGCTGATGGGGGTGTCGCGGGACGCGCAGGCGCTCCTGTCGCCGCTGATCGAGTTCTATCGACCGCTGCCGCCGCTCGGGCT
This sequence comes from Pseudomonadota bacterium, assembly GCA_039820865.1. Classification (GTDB taxonomy): domain Bacteria; phylum Pseudomonadota; class Alphaproteobacteria; order Rhodobacterales; family Rhodobacteraceae; genus Thermohalobaculum. The sequence continues at coordinate 10,357 of JBCBPG010000007.1, read as the reverse complement.
CTACACGCTGCTGGTGATGTGGCTGGGGATCGGGGAGGAGAGCAAGTTCGCGCTCCTCTTCCTGGCGGGGCTGCCGGGGATCATCATCGCCACGACGCAGGCGATCTGGTCGATCGACCCGATCTACGAGCGCGCGGCGCGGGCGCTGGGGGCCAGCCGCTGGGACCTGCTGTGGCATGTCTACCTGCCGGGGGCGGGCCCGGTGATGCTGGCCGGCATGCGGATCTCGCTCGGCTTCGTCTACACCGTTCTGGTGGCGGCCGAGATCGTCGCCGCCACGGCCGGCATCGGCTGGATGATCTGGGATGCCGCCAAGTTCCTGCTGAGCGACGTCGTGATCATGGGGCTGATCGTCCTGGGCCTGACCGGCGTCTTTCTCGACTGGGTGCTGCGGGCGATCGGTGCCGCGCTGATGCCCTGGATCAAGCACGACCGCCCCTGAGACGCGCCCGCCGCGGCGCGCCTGAGAGGCATGGCTGAGCACGACCGACCACCACGGCACGCCAATCCCAACGAGGAGCACCACGATGACACGGACCACCATCGCCCTTGCCGCGGCCCTGGCCGCCATCGCTGCTGCGCCCGCCCAGGCGGACGCGCCCGAGAAGATCACCATCGGCTATCTGAACCTCGTGAACGCGCAGCTCGTGACCAAGAACCTGGGCCTGGTGGCCAAGTACATGCCGGGCGTCGAGATCGAGTACATCAAGGTCGGTGGCGGCGGCGACATGCTGCGCGCGATCGCGGCGGAACAGGTCGACTTCGGCGGGCTCGGCAATCCGCCCACGGCCATCGGCGTCGCCCGCGGACTGCCGATCCAGGGCACGATGGTGCTGAACATGCTGGACTTCGTCGAGGCGATGGTCGTGCGCACCAGTGCCGGGATCAAGTCGTTCCGCGATCTCGAGGGCAAGACGATCGCGGCGCCCTTCGGCTCGACCACGCATTACCTGCTGCTGCAGGCGCTGACGGACGAGGGGATGGACCCGGCCGACATGAAGATCCTGGACCTGCGGCCGAACGACATCGCGGTGGCCTGGTCGCGCGGCGACGTCGACGCCGCCTGGTTCTGGGAGCCCAACCTCGACAAGACGGTCAAGGACGGCGGCAACATCTTCATGACCTCGGGGATCATGGAGAAGCGCGGCTATCCGACGTGGGATGTCGGCGTCGTCATGAACGAGTTCGCCGAGGCGCATCCCGACTATGTCGAGAAGTTCGTCGCGGCCGAGTGCGAGGGCATCGAGTACTGGATCTCGAACCCGGCAGAGACGGCGGCGATCATCGCCGAGGAACTGGAGCTGTCGCTCGAGGACGCGACGCGGATGATGCACGGCACCGAGATGGTGCCCTGCGACAAGCAGCTGACGGCGCAGTACATCGGCACCTCTGAGGCGCGTGGCGGGTTCGTCGACACGCTGATCGCGACCTCGGACTTTCTGGTCAGCCAGGACCGCCTGCCGGAATCGCCCAGCCGCGAGACCTTCGAGACCTTCCTGGTACCAGGATACCTCGAGGCCGTCGTCGCCAAGTGACCGGGGACACGGTCGATCTCTCGATGGGCGCGCTCCGGCGCGCCTATGCAGCCGGGACGCTGCGCCCGTCCGAGGTGATGGCGCAGGCGCTGGAGCGGCTGTCCCGGAGCGATCAGGAGGCCGTCTGGATCTCGACGGCCGATCCCGATCGCGCCATGGCGGCGGCGCGGGCGCTCGACGCGCGGATCGGCGAGATCGGGGCGCTGCCGCTCTATGGCACGGTGTTCTCGGTCAAGGACAACATCGACGTGGGCGGCTTCGAGACGACCGCCGCCTGCCCTGCCTTCGCCTATCGCCCGGACCGCTCGGCCACGGTGGTCGCGCGGGCCGAGGCGGCGGGGGCGCTCTGCCTCGGCAAGACCAACCTGGACCAGTTCGCGACCGGGCTCGTGGGCCTGCGTTCGCCCCATGGCGCGCCGCGGAACCCACATAACGCACGCTACATTCCCGGTGGTTCCTCGTCGGGGGCGGGCGTCTCGGTCGCGACCGGGGCGGTCAGCTTTGCCTTCGGTACCGACACGGGTGGCTCGGGCCGCGTGCCGGCCAGCTACAACGCCATCGTGGGGCTCAAGCCGGCGCCCGGCGACTGGAGCCGGGCCGGGCTGGTCTATGCCTGCCGCAGCTTCGACACCGCGACGGTCTTCGCACGCACGCTCGAGGATGCGCTGGCCGTGGACGAGGCGGTGCGCGGCCCCGACGCGGCCGATGCCTACAGCCGCGCCGTCGCGCGGGCGCCCGCCGCCCCGCCGCGCGTGGCGATGGTGCCCCCGGACGCGGCCGAGACGTTTGGCGACGCAGTGGTCGGCGCGCTCTACTCGGCGGCGCATGCGCGGGCGGCGCGCCTGTTCCCCGCGCTGGCGCCGGCCGATCTGGCGCCCTTTCGCGCGATCAACGACCTGATGTTCTTCGGCCCGTTCGTCAGCGAGCGCGATGTCTCGGTCGGTGCGTTCATCGATGCGCATGGCGAGGCCTGCCACCCGGTGGTGCGCGACCTGATCGTGAACAGCCGTCGGTTCACGGCCGCCGACGCCTATCGCGCCGCCTATGCGGTCGAGGAGGCGCGGCGCGCAACGGCGGGCTTCTGGCAGGCGCATGACGTGCTGGTGACGCCGACGGTCGGGGCGCTGGCGACCGTGGCGATGTGCGAGGCCGATCCGCTGGGGCCGAACTTCCGCAACGGGCACTACACGAACTTCGCCAACCCGCTGGGTCTGGCGGCGCTGTCGATCCCGGCGGGCAGGGCGGCGGACGGCGTGCCCTGGGGGATCACGCTCTATGCGCCGCCCGAGCGCGCCGCGACGCTGGCGCGCGCCGCGGCGGTTTTCATGGAGGACGGACACGCATGACGGGTGTCTTTTCCTTGAGTTTCTTTCCGCGGTGCAGCGACGCTGGACGCTGCCGCCGTTCCGCGCGGCCGAACGGCAGGATCCCGTCATGGAGTTGAGGTTCTTCGAGATCTACCGCAGTGCCGAGTATCTCGGGCTGCTGGCGCAGGGGCTGGCGATCAGTGCGGCCATCACCATCGCGGGCGCCGTGCTGGGGTTCTCGCTGGCGATCGTCCTGGCCGTCACGCGGCACGAGAAGGTGCCGGTACTGCGATGGATCTCGGCCGCCTATGTCGATTTCGTCCGGAACACGCCGCTGGTCGTCCAGGTGTTCTTCGTCGCCTTCGGGCTGCCGCAGCTGCTGGGCTATGTCTGGCCGTTCTGGGCACACGCGGTGCTGGCGCTGTCGCTCAACTTCTCGGCCTATTTCGCCGAGATCCTGCGGGCGGGTTTCATCGCGGCTGACAGCGGACAGCGCGAGGCGGCCGAGACACTCGGGCTGTCGCGCGTTGCCGTCGTGCGCAAGGTGATGATCCCCCAGGCGATCGCCAGCACGGCGCCATCGCTGAACGCACAGTTCGTGTTCCTGTTCCTGACGACGGGGATCATCAGCGAGATCAGCGTCAAGGACCTGACCTATGCCGGGCTCTTCATCGACAGCCGGTCGTTCCGTACCTTCGAGGTCTTCATCACGCTGACGGGGCTCTACATCCTGCTGGCGCTGGTCTTCAAGGCGGCGCTGACCTGGGCCGAGCATCGCCAGTTCCGCTGGAAGTTCCTGAGATGAAGGACTTTTTCAGCGAGCTCTTCGGCAAGCCCGAGGGCATCATCCTGTTCCAGCTGGTCGAGGCGAGCCAGTACACGATCTATCTCTCGCTGATCGCCTTCGCCGGCGGCGGCGCGATCGGGGCGGTGGTGACCTTCCTGCGGCTCGTGCCCGCGCGCGGCGTGCGGCTGGCGGCGGATGCCTATGTCTGGCTGTTCCAGTCGGTGCCGCTCCTGATGCTGCTGTTCCTGTCGGGGCTCGGCGTGCCGCGGCTCTTCGGCATCGATGTGAACCCCTGGATGGCGGCGATCGTGTCGCTGACGCTGCATGCCTCGGCCTTCATGGCCGATGTCTGGCGCGGCGCGCTGGAGAGCGTGCCGAGGGCCCAGACCGAGGGGGCGCGGGCGCTCGGCCTCGGCTATGTGGCGACGCTGCGCCTGGTGATCCTGCCCCAGGCGCTGCGGGTCGCCACGGCGCCCACGGTCAGCTTCATGGTGCAGATCATCAAGGGCACCTCGCTCGCCTACATCATCGGCTTTCACGACCTGATGGCCATCGGCAAACGCTGGGCGAACGCGACGGTGCCGGGCTCGGAGCCGTTCATCATCTTCCCGCTGATGGCGGTCATCTACTTCGCGCTCTGCTATCCGCTGACGCTCTGGTCGCGCCATCTGGAAGCCCGTCTCGGCACCACCGCCCGGGACGCGAAGGCCAAGGTGACCATGGCCTGACCCCACCACCACTCACCCCCGACGAAACGGACAGAGGAGACCATCATGAAGAAACTCGTCGCCACCCTGGCGCTGGCGCTGGCCGCCAGCCTGCCGCTCACCACGCCCGCCGAGGCCGATCTCTCCGACATCCTCGAGGCCGGCGTCGTTAAGATCGGCGTGCCCGAGAGCTTCCCGCCCTTCGGCTCGCTCAACGACGAGGGCGAGCATGTCGGCTACGACGTCGACGTCGCCAAGCTGGTCGCCGAGGACCTGGGCGTCGAGGTCGAGATCGTGCCGATCGTCTCGAAGCAGCGCATCCCGTTCCTCGAGACCGGGCGCCTGGACCTCGTGATCTCGACCCTGGGCGCGAACCCCGAGCGCGCCAAGTCGATCTGGTTCTCGGCCGCCTATGCGCCGTTCTACACGGGCCTCTTCGCCCCCTCGTCGGTCGACGTCGCCTCGATCGAGGATCTCTCGGGGCTCAAGGTCGGGCTGACGGGCGGCACGATCGAGGACATCCAGCTGACCGAGGCGGCGCCCGAGGGCACCGAGATCGTCCGCTTCGGCGACAACGCCGCCACCCAGGCAGCCTATGTCGCCGGCCAGGTCGACGCGATCGTCACCAGCAACGTCGTCGCCGCGGCACTGTCCGAGGCGAACCCCGACCTCGACCTGCAGACCAAGTACATCTCGAAGAAGGGTGCCTCCTTCATCGGCGTGAAGAAGGGCGAGGTCGACCTGCTCCAGTGGGTCAACGTCTGGATCATGCACAAGAAGCTGAACGGCACGCTGAACGAGATCTCCCTCGAATGGCTCGGCCAGCCGCTGCCCGAGCTGCCGACCTTCTGAGGCCGCGCCGCCGTTCAGGCGGGATCAGCGCCACGGTCTGGCGCTGGTCCCGCCCACGGCAGCGACGCTGCAACACAACGCGATCGGGACGCGCGGCCACGTGGTCGCGCGCGCCAGCCCCCCTGTCGCCACCACGCTGACCTCGTCCCGCCCCGGCGCTGACGACGGAACCCGACCGGGTCAAGCGGGGCGAGGCGCGCGGTGCGGGCGCTGCTGGAGATCAGCCAGCTGATGCAGGCAGGCTGCGTGAGCGAGACGCAGCGCCGGTCCCACCACCGCGACGGCCATGCCCGCGACGCCCTGCCCCCCGACGCCATGCCCCCGACGCCCTGCCCCCGACGCGGAGGCCGGTTTCGAGATCCGGGGATGAGCGGCGCCGCACGGCGCCCGCCCCCGACCGTCGCCCATGCGGGGCGGGCGTGGCGACGCCCCGCGCCGATCAGAACTCGAAGCCCACGCAGTCGGCCCTGAAGACCGAGACCGAGATCTCGACCGTCTCGCCCGCGAGGTCGGTGTTGACCCCCGTGCTCACCATGACCGGCTGGCCCCTGGGGATCTCGATCACCAGCGCCTCATGCGCGCTCGGCATCCGCGCCTCAAGCCGGGTGCGGCTGCGACGGCAGTCCGCGACACCGTGCCGGGCCAGCGCCGCCGTCACGCTGCCGGTCTCGGCAAGATCGTCCAGGATCCCGGCGAAGCGGTCCGTGGGGAAGTGCGAGCGCGAAAGCGCCATCGGCCGGCCATCGGCGCTGCGCAGGAGCTCGGCGAGGTAGACCGGCGCACCGGGCCTGACCTGCATGTCGCGGGCCAGCGCGCGATCGGCGCGGATGGTGCGCGAGCTGATCAGGCGCGCAAGCCCCGAACGCCCGGTGCGCGCGGTGCTTGCCCCCCAGCGGGGAAAGGCGTCGAGACGGATGTCGATCACGGGTTCGGCCACGCGGTAGCCGCGCCCCTGCCAGCTCCGCGTGCGCCCGTCGTCGCGCAGCCGCTCCAGCGCGCGGCGGGCAGCGTGGCGGGTGATCCCGGCGCCACTGGCGAGCGCGGCGATCGTCGGCAGCCGGTCGCCGGGCATGAGCTCGCCCTCGTCGATCCGACCGCGGAGCTGGCGGTAGACCTGGCGCCAGTCCGACGACGACCGCCCATCACCCGCCATCGCTCGCCTCCCGCTCCTCTCGCAGCGACACCGTCTTGTCGGCCCCGCCCCCCGGCACGGGCCACCGCAAACCTGGCAAGTTTGCGCGAAGCTTTCGCAACGCAGCCCCAAGCGTCATGCGGCTGTGAAGGTCCCGTCGCACCTTCCGTCTGACCCGGGCCCGTGCCCGCAACCGACGCGACCGGTTGGCCGGCCCGGCCGGGCATCACGCCGGCCCGCCTGGCCAACGACCACCACCGGGGCCGAGGCGCGGACGGAACGACCGAAGACGGGGAGAACGCCATGTTTGCCTGTCCGCAGGGCGTCGGGCTGGCGGCCTGAGACCGCGACTGCCGGTCGCGACATTTCCTGGGAACCAAGTCATCGCAGGCGTACGCCCGCGAAGCGTTCAATATTGCCCAAAGAATCTGCCTCTTTCTCAGGCATTTTGAAATCATACGTCATAAAAACTTCGCGGCTGAGTGACAAAAGGCGCCCCAGAATCGGCCATTATTTATACGTCACTTGGAGATGGCTGATGGGCAGTGTTCAGATTGACGGCGTCGTCAAACGATTTGGCGCGACCGATGTGCTCAAATCGGTGTCGCTGGACATCCATGACGGCGAGTTCCTGACGCTGATCGGCGCCTCGGGTTGTGGCAAGTCCACCCTGCTGCGGGTGATTTCCGGGCTGGAGGCGCAGAACGACGGAACGATCCGGATCAACGGCCGGCCGGTCGACCATCTGCGCCCCAAGGACCGGCGGATCGCGATGGTCTTCCAGTCCTATGCGCTCTACCCGCAAATGACGGTCGCACAGAACATGGCCACGCCGCTCGAGATCGACCGGCTCACCCTGGCCGAGCGCATGCCGCTCATCCGCCATCTCTCGCCCCGCCGGCGGCGGCTGGGGGCCGAGATCGACGCCGCGGTGCGCGCGACCGCGCAGCAGCTCCAGATCGAGGCGCTGCTCGAGCGCCGCCCCTCCGCGCTCTCGGGCGGGCAGCGCCAGCGCGTGGCGCTGGGGCGCGCCATGGTGCGCGATCCGGACGTCTTCCTGATGGACGAGCCGCTCTCGAACCTCGATGCCTCGCTGCGCGTGCACATGCGCCGCGAGCTGGCGGCGCTGCATGCGAAACTGGGCGCCACCTTCGTCTACGTCACGCACGACCAGGTCGAGGCGATGACGATGTCGGACCGCGTCGCGCTGATGGAGGCGGGCGAGATCCTGCAGGTCGGCACGCCCGACGCGCTCTATCACCGCCCGAACAGTGCGCGGGTCGCGGCGTTCCTGGGCAGCCCCAGGATCAACCTCCTGCCGGCCGAGGTCGATGGCGCGGGCACCGTCAGCCTCTTCGGCGTGGCGCTGGCCACGGCGCGCCCCGGCACCGTCGCCACCGTCGGCCTGCGGCCCGAGGCGATCGCCTTCGCGCCCGGCGGCCTCACCGGCCGGGTCGTCGGCACCGAGGACCTCGGCCACGAGGCGATCCTGCAGGTGGCCGTGGGCGAGGCGGTGCTGACGATGCGCGCGGGCGTGGACGCCATCGCCGCCGCGCGGGCCAAGGGCTGGCTCGGCGAGACGGCGAGCCTCGCCCTCGACCCCGCCCGGGCGCTCCTGTTCGACGGGGGCGGCGCCCGCGTCGATGCCGAACCCGCCCCCGCGGCGGCGGCCGAATGAGCGTTCGCGGCATCGCGCGTCAGGAGCGGGCGCAGGCGCAGTTCGGCTATGCCTTCGCCCTGCCGGCGATGCTCCTGATGCTGGGCATCATCATCGGCCCCAGCCTCGTCGTGATCGCCATGAGCCTGACCGACTACGAGATGGGGATGATCGACTGGAACTGGATCGGTCTCGGCAACTACGACGAGATGCTGAACGACCGTAAGTTCTGGCGCTCGATCGGCAACACCTTCACCTATGTCGCGATCCTGGTGCCCTCGGCCGTGCTGATCGGGCTGGCGGTCGCGATCATGGTGCATGCGCGCACGCGCACCAGGCGCCTCTACGAGATCATCTTCTTCCTGCCCGTCACGACAACGCTGGTCGGCATGGCGATCGTCTGGAGCTTCGTGCTGCACAGCAAGATCGGGCCGGTGAACGCGCTGATCACAGCGCTGGGCTTCGAGCCGATCGGCTTTTTCAACGACCGCGACGTGGTGCTCTGGTCGCTGGCGGTGATCGCGCTCTGGCAGCTCGTCGGCTTCAACATGATCCTGTTCATCGCGGGGCTGACCTCGATCCCGCAGGATCTCTATGACGCGGCCGCCGTGGACGGCGCCGACGGCTGGCTGGACCGCTTCCTGAGGGTGACCTGGCCGATGCTGGGGCCGACGACGATGTTCGTGGTGGTCACGACCTCGATCACCGCGTTCAAGGCCTTCGACACCATCGCGGTGGTGACCGATGGCGGGCCGCGGGGCGCGTCGGAGGTGCTGCTGTTCTCGATCTGGCTCGAGGGCTTCCAGTACTTCCGGATCGGCTACGCCTCGGCGCTGACGGTCGCCTTCCTCACCTTCATCCTGCTGTTCTCCATCGTCCAGGCCTGGGTGATCGACCGCAATGTCCACTATCGCTGACCCCCTCGCGCCCGGGACCTCCCGGGACGCGACGCTGTCGATCGCGCTGCATCGGCTGGGCGCCTTCGGGCGGCTGGCACTGGTCCACGGGCTGCTGCTCGCCGGCGTGGTCTTCGTCATGCTGCCCATCGTCTGGATGCTGCTGACGTCGATGAAGCCGGGTAACGAGATCTTCACCGCCGGCCTCGACGTGCTGCCGAAGAACCCCCAACCCATCGAGAACTACGGCCACGCGCTGACCTCGATCCCGCTCCTGCGCATGATGCTGAACGGCGTGATCGTCTGCGGCGGGATCCTGGTGATCCAGCTGCTGACCTCGATCCCCTGCGCCTATGCGCTGGCCAAGATCCGGTTTCGCGCGGCGCCGGTGGTGTTCGCGCTGGTGCTGCTCGGGCTCTGCATCCCGATCCAGGCGCCGGCGCTGCCGCTCTATCTCGGCCTCGCGCATTTCGGGCTTCTCAACACCTACATCGCGCTGATGCTGCCGTTCTTTTTGTCGGTGTTCGCGATCTTCCTGTTCCGCCAGTTCTTCAAGTCCTTCCCGGACGAGATCATCCAGGCCGCGCGCGTCGACGGGATGAGCGAGTTCGAGATCGTCTGGCGCATCGTCACGCCCTCGGCCTGGCCGGCGATCGCGGCCTTCTCGATCTTCTCGATCACGGCGCACTGGAACGACCTCTACTGGCCGCTGATCGTCGTCTCCAAGGACACGCTGGCGACGCCGCCGCTGGGTGTCGCGTTCTTCTTCGATCCCGAGTCCGGCTCGGATTTCGGGTCGCTGATGGCCGCCGCCACGGTCATCTCGGCGCCCCTCGTCATCGCCTTCCTGGTCGCCCAGCGGCAGTTCATCCAGGGCATCACGATGACCGGGGTCAAGTAACGGCACCCTCGAAGAACAGGAGAGGAAAGCAATGACACCGTCGTTCAAGCTGCTTGCCACCACGGCGACCCTCGCGGTCATGGCTGTGACGCCCGCAATCACCCCGGCCGCCGCCGAGGTCGAGATCGAGGTGTTCCACGCCTGGGCCGGCCACCAGCGCTTCCACAAGCCGATCGCCGAGGCCTTCATGGAGGCGAACCCGGATGTCACGGTCACCTTCCGCACGCCGGGCGAGGACTATGGCGCGGCGCACCTGGCGATCCTGCGCGGCTCGCTGACCAACGACCTGCCGGATGTCTACCACTCGGGCTATCACCTGATGGCGCCGGCCGCGCGCATCCTGTCCGAGCGCGGCGTGATCCTGCCGCTCGACGACCTGATCGCGGCCGAGGGCGAGGGCTGGATCGAGGCCAACTACGAGCCGAACATCCTGGCGCTGGGCGCGGTCGACGGCGTGCAGTACGGCATGCCCTACAACGCCTCGACGCCGATCGTGCACTACAACGCGGACCTGATCCGCGAGGCCGGCGGCGACCCGGCCAACCCGCCCCAGACCTGGGACGACATGATCGCGCTCGCCGCG
>JBCBPG010000006.1:0-19214 GCA_039820865.1 Pseudomonadota bacterium | reverse complement strand
CCGAGCCTCCATCGCCCGGATCACGCCGTCGTAGTGCCCGGCATCGCGCGCCAGCACGTAGGAGCGCAGGATGATGAGGCCGACCGTGCCGGCGCTGCCCTCGGCCGGCAGCGCCTCGAGCGCCTCGCCCACGCGGCCGGGGATGTCGGGGTGGTAGAGGCCGGTCTCCGGGTACTCGACCGGGGCGGCGACGGCGAGGCGGCCGCGCCAGCCCGCGCGCGGCCCCGCGGCGTAGCGATCGACCAGCATGCGCACGAGGTTGGCGAGGTTGTCATCCGAGCCCGACAGCCAGTACTGCATCGCGAGAAAGTAGGCGCGCAGATCCTGCGCCGTGCCGGGGATGAAGCGCAGGATCTTGGGGATCCGGCGCAGCATCGCCATCTGGCCGGCGCCCGAGGAGCTGGTCTTGCCCTCGCCCCGCTTGCCGCGCAGTTTCTTCAACAGCGCCATCGGCCCGCGGTCGGGCTTGGCCATGTCCAGCCGGCCTGCGCGCGTGAGCTTGATGATCTCCTGCGCCGAGACGATCGAGACGATCGCGTCGCAGTCGGCGCGCCGCGCCTCGAGATCCGGCAGGATCGCGCGGATGTGGTCGTCGAGGAACAGCATCGCCGACAGGATGATGTCGGCCTCGGCGATGGCGGCCTTGGCGGCGCCCAGCGCCTCCGGGCTCTCGGCCCAGTCGGTCGCGGCGAAGAGGCGGAGCTCCAGCCCCGGCGCCTCGGCCGCGAAGCTGCGGGTCACCCGCTCGACCGCGGCCGCGAAGTGGCGGTCGAGCGTGACGATCACCACGCGCATCGGCGGGACGGGGGCGGCGCCTGCGATCCCGGGGTCAGCGCGCATGATGGGCCTTGGCCTCGTAAAGGACATCGACGGTGATCTCGGCCACGCCGCGCTCGCGGGCGTAGGCCTCGGTGTTGCGCCGCGCCTTGCCGCGCACGAAGAAGGGGACCTTGCGGAGCTCCCTCTCGGCCGTCTCGTGCCAGAGCGGCTCGGGCGCCGTGGCGGTCTCCTCGGCCGCCAGCGTGTCGGCCAGCACCTCGGCCACCCGTTCGGGCGGCGCACGCTCCAGCGTGTCGAGCGCCAGTGGCTCGGCCAGGGGTGCGCCGGTGATCGCGTCCGGCTCGACCGAGCGGGCGCCGTGGCCGAGATGGCTGGGCTGGGCCGCGTCGTTGAACTCGAAATCCTCGCGGAACATCGCGAGCAGGTGCTCCTCCAGCCCCATCACCAGCGGGTGCACCCAGGTGTCCCAGAGCACGTTGGCGCCCTCGAAACCCATCTGGGGCGCGTAGCGGGCGGGGAAGTCCTGGACGTGGACGGGCGAGGAGATCACCGCGCAGCCGATGCCGAGGCGCTTGGCGATGTGGCGCTCCATCTGCGTGCCCAGCACCAGCTCGGGCGCGGCCTCGGCGATGGCGGCCTCGACGACGAGGTAGTCGTCGGTGATCAGCGCCTCGATCCCCAGCGCTTCGGCCGCGCCGCGCACCGGGCGCGCCATCTCGCGCGAGTAGGTGCCGAGGCCCGCGATCTCGAAGCCGAACTCCTCACGCGCGACGCGGGCGGCGGCCAGCGCATGCGTACCGTCGGCGAAGATGAAGACGCGCTTGCCCGTCAGGTAGGTCGAATCGACCGAGCGGGCGTACCAGGGCAGGTTGGTCCCCAGCTCCAGCGCAGGGCCGGGGTCGACCGTCAGCATGGCGGCGAGCTCGGCGATGAAGTCGCGCGTGGCGCCGACGCCGATCGGCTGCACGGTCGTGTGCGGCTGGTTGTAGGCCTTCTTGAGCCAGCGCGCCGCGCTCTCCGAAATCTCCGGGTAGAGCATGACGTTGGCATCGGCCTCGGCCAGGCGCATCAGGTCGCCGGGGCGCGCGCCGACGGGGGCGACGACGTTCACGTCGATTCCCATCATGTCGAGGATCCGGCGCACCTCGACCAGGTCGTCGCGGTTGCGGAAGCCGAGCGCGGTGGGGCCGAGGATGTTGACCCGCTTGCCCTCCCAGGTCCGCTCGGCCGGGCCCTCGTGGCCCGCCTTCGCGAAGCGGCGGACGAGCTGGTAGAGCGTCTCGGCCGCCCCCCAGTTCTCCTTCTTCTGGTAGGCCGGCAGCTCCAGCGGCACGACGGGCAGGTCCAGCCCCATGCCCTCGGCCAGGCCTCCGGGGTCGTCCTGGATCAGCTCGGCCGTGCAGCTGGCGCCCACGATCAGCGCCTCGGGCTTGTGCCGGGCGACCGTGTCCTCGACCGCGCGGCGGAAGAGATCGGCGGTATCCGAGCCCAGGTCGCGCGCCTGGAAGGTCGTGTAGGTGACCGGCGGGCGCTTGGCGTCGCGCTGGATCATCGTGAAGAGGAGGTCGGCATAGGTGTCGCCCTGGGGCGCGTGCAGGACGTAGTGCAGCCCCTCCATCGACGAGGCGATGCGCATGGCGCCCACATGCGGCGGGCCCTCATAGGTCCAGAGCGTGAGTTTCATGACCCCTCCCTCAGACCTTGAGCCGCGTCTGCCGGTCGAGCGGGCGCGCGAAAAGGGCGGCGAGATCGCCCGCCTGCTCGAAGCCCTGGATCGGCGTGAAGACCAGTTCGATCGACCACTTGGTGGTCAGTCCCTCGGCCTCGAGCGGGTTGGCGAGGCCGAGCCCGCAGACCGTGATGTCCGGCTTGTCCGCGCGCACCCGGTCGAGCTGCGGCTCGACATCCTGCCCTTCGGTCAGCCGGGCGCCGGGGGGCAGCAGGCGCAGATCCGCCTCGTGGTGGTCGCGGTGGTAGTAGGGCAGGCCGACCTCGACGGGCTTCATGCCGCATTCGCGGGCCAGGAACCGCGCCAGCGGCAGCTCGAGCTGGCTGTCGGGCAGGAAGCTGATGCGCCGGCCGCGGAGCGAGGCGCCCGCGCGTGCGACCGCGGCCTCGGCCCGGGCGCGGGGACGCGCGATCACCGCCTCGACGCGCGCCGGGTCGACCCCGAAGGCCTCGGCCGCCGCGCCCAGCCAGAGCGCCGTGCCCTCGGCGCCCAGCGGCATGGGCGCGGGGATCACCTCGGCGCCGCGCGCCACCATCAGCCGCGCGGTCTCGGCCAGGAAGGGCTGCGCCAACAGGACCCTGGTGCCGGGGCCGATGGGCGGCATCGCGCCGGCGCGGCGGGGCGGGAAGAAGTCGACGTCGATCCCCATCTCGGTAAAGAGACGGGCGAACTGGTCCTCGACCACCTCGGCCAGGCTGCCGGCGACCAGCAGGCGGCCCTCGCCACCCTCCGGCAGGTCCGGCACCATCGAGGCCAGGCAGCGGTCCTCGCCCTCGGTGAAGGTCGTCTCGATGCCCGAGCCCGAATAGCTCAGCACCCGGCAGTGGGGATGGTGGTCCCGGCCGAGCCGGTCGGCCGCGCGCTCGAGGTCGAGCTTGATGACCTCCGAGGGGCAGGAGCCGACGAGGAACAGGAGCTTGATGTCCGGCCGGCGGGCCAGCAGCTCGTCGACCACCCGGTCGAGCTCGTCATTAGCGTCGGCCAGCCCCGCCAGGTCGCGGTCGTCGATGATCGCGGTGGCAAAGCGCGGCTCGGCGAAGATCATCACGCCGGCGGCCGACTGGATCAGGTGCGCGCAGGTGCGCGAGCCGATCACCAGGAAGAAGGCGTCCTGGATCTTGCGGTGCAGCCAGATGATGCCGGTCAGCCCGCAGAAGACGGCGCGCTGCCCCCGCTCGTGGCGAATCTCCGGGAGCGGGCCGGGGGCCGACGCGGTGTCGGGAGCCGTGGCGCGCGCGCGGTCCTGCACGGTTGGGGTGTCGTAGGCCATCAGCGGCTCCCGCCCAGCGCGAGCGACGCGTCACCGACATGGTCGGCTGCCGGCGCGCGATCCTGCTCGATCCGCGCACGGCGGAGCTTCATGAGAAATTGTGCCGCATTGACCACGTAGAGGGCGTAGGCGGCGAGCGCGACGGCCATCTGCTGCTCGGCGCTGCCGATCCCGCCCAGGAGGCAGGCGAGATAGGCGGTGTGCAGCGCGATCACCGCGAAGGACACCATGTCCTCCCAGAAGAAGGCCGGCGCCAGCAGGTACTGTCCGAAGACGACCTTCTCCCAGATCGCGCCGGTGACCATGATCACATAGAGGACACCGGTCTTGGCCACGACCGAGATCACGGCCGCCGTCTCGCCCGAACCGGTGGCCAGGAAGCGCAGCACCAGCGCCAGGCTTACCAGGAACACGAGGAACTGGAGCGGGGCGAGCACCCCTTGGACGGTGGTCCAGACCGTGGCGTCGCGGCGCTGGCGTTCGGCGGGTGTGTAGAGCGCGCGGCCCCGTGCCCGCACCCCGTTGTCGGGGGCTGCTGAGCCGTGTCCGGCCGATGCGTCACGATGCCGAGCGAGTACCTGTGTCATCCTGACTGGACGCTACCGTTGCCTTGGCCGGAGTGTCAACTCAGCCTGACGATTCCTGACGTCAATTTGGGCCCGGGAAAATTTCGAGGAGGCTAATTTTTGCGTTCCTGTCTAAAATCCCGAGCCGTGAAGCGTATCCATTCGAAACTGGATGCGGCTCCCTTGTATTTTGCGGGATTTGATGCTGTAATTCCGGCTAGCGGAATAAGACTTCACCGATTATTCGTGCTTTCCAGCTGATCTTCCCCAGGCCGCCGGTGGCGGTTGTGGCAGGGTCGCGGGGCGCAGAACGCCGGCGAAGCACTGTCTAGACGACCCGGCCGGGTTCGGCCGGCCCTTGCCTCAGACGTTGCCGCGCCCTCTCCACCTCGGGCGCTCGAAAGGGAGCCATGACCCAGTCTGGCTACGACGACGACGCCGACAATCGCGATCCCCGGCCGCGGCGGCAGGTCGTGCCGGGTGCGGGGGGCGCACCGGTCGATGCGGCGGACAACCCCGCCCCGGAGCCGGGGGTCGAGGCCGATCGAACTGCGCCACGCGCCCGGCCGGACCAGGGTGGCCGCACCACCGCGCGCGTCCATCCCACGCTGCCCGAAGGCGGTGTCGTCGGTCCCGCGCCGGTCGATCCCGCACCGGTCGAAGCGGCAGGCGGCGCCAAGTCGGCGTCTCGCCCGGCCGCGTCGGTCGACGATGCGCCCGCCTGGTCGGATGCGCCGGGCAGTGTGCTCAAGGACACGATCGCGCGCGCCGTGATTCCCAACCTCGTCCGGCAGGTCCGCCGCGACTCACTGGCACCCACGGACAGCGAACGTGACCTGATGCTGCGCCTCGTCCTGCGGGGCGAGCGGGACGGGGCGCATGCGCTCCTGCGCCAGTGCGTCGTCGCGGGGATGCGGGCCGAGCGGCTGGCCGAGGACCTGATCACGCCGGTGGCCCGCCATCTGGGCGTGGAGTGGGAGCGCGACACCTGCGACTTCGTCCGCGTCACCGTCGGGCTGAACCTTCTCACGGAACTGATGCTGGAGCTGCGCGAGCTCGACCCGCCGCGCCCGACCGCCGCGCGCTGCGATGTCGAGCGTCGCTCGATCCTGCTGGCCGCCGCCCCTGGCGAGCATCACGGTATCGGCACGCTGATCGTCGCCGACGCGTTCGAGCGGGCCGGCTGGGAGGCCGTGCGCGCCGAGGCGCGGGACGGCGCGGCGCTGATGGTGCAGGTCGCGGCGCAGAGCTACGACGTGATCGGCCTGTCGGTCGCCGCCGACCGCCACATCGCCGGCATCGCCGCGCTGGTGACGGCGATGCGCCGGCTCTCGCGCAACCCCGCCACGGTCATGATGGCCGGCGGTTCCGCCATCCTGCGCCGCCCCGAGATCGGCGATGCCCTCGGCGTCGACGCGATCGCGCTGGACGCGCGGCATGCGGTCGAGATGGCCAGCGCGCTGGTCGGCTGACGGAAGGGGCCCCGGGGCAAGGTTGCGTTAGGGAAGAAACGTGACGAGGAACTGACCCGAGGCGAAACGGTTCTGCATCCGCCATTGGAGGGATCTGGCGGCTGCGGACATACGAGAGGGGAATGCCGGCCGGCGCAACGCCTGGCCTGCAGCATGAGACGCCTCCGGTCAGCGGACCGGCGCGTCGATCGAGGGGGAAGAGGTGAAGACTTTCGCGGCGCCGGAGAAGTCGCTGGGGGATCTCGATGCCGATGCCGCCGCCAGGCTGATCGCCATGGCGGCCGACATTGCGCTTGTCGTCGATGCGGATGGCCTGATCCGCGATCTCGCCGTCGATCACCGCGACTTTGCCCTCACCGGTCACGAACACTGGCGCGGCCGGCCCTGGGTCGAGACCGTGACCGACGAGAGCCGGCCCAAGATCCTGGCGCTGATCGAGGAGGCGCTGGCCTCCGAACGGACGCGCTGGCGGCAGGTCAACCACCCCACGGCCGGCGGCACCGACGTGCCGGTCCTGTACTCGGCCCTGCGCTTCGGCGCGGACCAGCGCCTCGTCGCCTTCGGGCGCGACCTGCGCACCATCTCGTCGCTGCAGCAGCGCCTGGTCGAGGCACAGCAGAAGCTCGAGACCGACTATACGCGGCTGCGCCATCTCGAGACCCGCTATCGCCTGCTCTTCCAGCTCTCTGACGAGCCGCTGCTGGTGATCGACGGTGCCTCGGACAAGGTGCTCGAGGCCAACCGGGCGGCGCTGCGCATGCTCTCGCACGGGGGAGCGGGCCTGGTCGGACGGCCCTTCGTCGACTGCGTGAGCCAGGAACAGGCCGGCGAGGTCGACCGGCTGCTGGCCACCGTCCGCGCCACCGGCCGGGCCGACGAGGCCGAGCTGAGGCTGGCGGGCGATGGCGGGCGCTGGCGCGTCTCGGCCTCGCTGCTCCGCCAGGAGAACGCCTGGGTCTTCCTCGTCCGTCTCCTCCGCCTCGACGGGGCGCTGCCGGACCCCGAGGACGCGTCAGGTCCCGACTGGTCCGGCGCGATCGCCCACCTGCCGGACGCGATGGTGCTGACGGCGCCCGACGGCACGGTGCTTGCCGCCAACGCCGCCTTCCTCGAGATGGCCGAGGTGCCGACCGACGAGCAGGCGCGCGGCGACACGCTCGACCGCTGGCTGGGCCGGCCGGGCGTCGACATGCGCGTGCTGCTGGCCAACCTGCGCGAGCATGGGACGGTGCGACTGTTCTCGACCGTTCTGCGCGGCGACTACGGCAGCGAGACCGAGGTCGAGATCTCGGCCGGCGCCTCGCCCGCGGGCGGGCCGGCAAACCCGGGCAGTGCCCAGGTCTTCGCCTTCACGCTGCGCGACACGCGCCGCCGGCTCTCGCCCGGCCCTGTGGCCGAGGCACGGGCCGCCGGCGCGGGGCAGGGGGCGGGCCCTGTGGCCCCGCCCTCGGCCGAGCAGCTGTCCGAGCTGGTCGGACGCGTGACGCTGAAGGACCTCGTCCGCCAGACCACCGACATGATCGAGAAGATGTACATTGAGGCGGCGCTGGAGATGACCGGCGACAACCGCGCCTCGGCGGCCGAGATGCTCGGCCTCTCGCGCCAGAGTCTCTACGTCAAGCTCCGCCGTTTCGGCCTGCGCGACCTGTCGGATGCGGTGGAGGACCCGGGCGACGGCCCGTCGGTCGCCGGTGCCGGCCCGTCCGTCCCCGGGGTCGGAGGGGAGCGCGGGAGGAACGGCGGCCCTGCCGGCCAGACCTCCCGGGGCGGTGGTGCGCGGGGCGGCAACGCAAACAGGTCGAAGGGCAGCGAGGGTGCCAACGGGGCCTCCGGCGACGAGGCCTCCGGCAGCGAGCCGGCGCCCCGGCGCCGGGGCGACACGCTGGGCGACGATCACGGCTGATGACCGGCCGGGGCAGCGGACTGCGCGGCCCTTGGTCTGTTGTGCAGCTTGCTGTTCTCGCGATTGCAGGTCTCTTCTGCCTGAGCCGGGCTGAGGCAGGGCAAACGACGGCCAACGCGTTCGAGATCGCCGTCGAGGCCCGGCTGGCCTTCGACGGCGAGATCGTCGAAGTCGATGAACGGCTGATCTGCGAAGGGGACGGACGGTTCAATGCGCGGACCGCCTTCAACATCAGCCGGTATCGCCTCGTTCATGAACTCTCCACGGGCGGCATGCTCGTAGTGACGATGCCGCCTGTCGTATGCCTCCGGATGATGCGAGCTGACTTCCTCGGCGACGTCGAAGATGACGTTCCTGAGGGATGGCACCCGGTCATCGAATGGTTCAACGACCGCGACATCAGACAGGCAACGAAAGGCGTTATTTACTTATCCGAACACGGGATGGAAGAGGGTCGACTGTCAATACTCGAACCCTTTTCGCTTGAAACTTCAAGGCGATACATAACGCGTGCCGATGTCGAACGCGCCAGAGAGCCGTTTAGAGACGCCGATTTCTGGTCCAATCGTATACCCAAGATGGCGCAATCCTACTCTGAATTTACAGCCCATTTCGGCCCATGGATGACAAGGATCTCAGCGGAAACGCTGAGCGCAGGGCTGGGGTCGGGCGAACCTGCAGCTCAGGTCATCGCCGACGCTTTGAAGGCGGCTCGGGATCGCGGCAGGGAGCGTTTTGTCATCGTAGGCTCTCCTGTCGCTCTCGGTCTGCCAGCCGCTCGCCTGCTGAGTAGAATCGCCGGCAACAATCGGCCACGATACGGCCGCTACTATAAGCTTGGCGTACCTCAAAAAGACAAGCCGCGTTTCGGCTTGCCAATCAAACTGCGAAGCGTGGAATCCTACGCGAACAACCCGCGTCTTATTGGATGGTTTGACGCAGCCGTTCCCTTCGAATGCGTGGACGGGCACGTAAGAGCCCGCCCCGCTTTGCGTGGCCGCCTTTTTTGGGATAGTAGTGATTGCCTCAAGCCGAAGTATATTCGAGAAGTTGAGCTGTTTGGCAATCTCAAGGTTTTCCCAAAATTTTTCCTGGATCAACTGGTTTTGGATATTTCGACCGGTGATCTCTGGCACATATCGACCCGTTGATTAACTGGAGTGCACTTTGACTATTAGCATTGAGAAATACGCCGCCATGGCGGCTGCGGCATATGATGAGCGCCGCGACATCACAGTGCGCCCCGCACCTCCCGCCAGCGTCACAACACCGCCAATCCCTCCCGGTTTGGCGAGTTGAATCAGTCTCGACGCCGCACCGCACCGCGCGTTCTTCAACAGGGTATGCCCAGAGACGGTGGACGGCGGCGCCTTGGCTGACCTTGCGTATCCTGGCGCTGGGATCGGGCGTCCGCGGCCCGGGAGCGCGTCATCGGGCCACGGTGTGATCCCGGTTCCGCCAGCGCGCGTCCGTGGCGCATCGCGACTTTCCCTGTCGCAGGGTTGTGTCTAGTCTGGTTGACAGTCATGCCCGTGAACCATGTCATAGGCCTCCGATCCCGCCGGGCGGCGCCGCATGCGGCCGACCCGCGGCGTGAGCATGCCCGTGCGGCGCGCGACGCGGTGCGCGAGCGCCGGAAGGCCGGCGTGGCGAGCCTCCCTCGTGCGGCGGCGGTGCTCGAACTGCTGAAGCCCGTCACCTGGTTCCCGCCGATGTGGGCCTTCGGCTGCGGTGTCGTCTCGGCCGGTGCGGGATCGGGGGCAGGAGCGCCTGCCTGGGTGATCCTCTGCGGCCTGATCCTCGCGGGCCCGCTCGTCTGCGCGATGAGCCAGGCGGCCAACGACTGGTACGACCGCCATGTCGACGCGGTGAACGAGCCGGACCGCCCGATCCCCTCGGGCCGCATTCCGGGCAGCTGGGGTTTCTGGATCGCCGTCGGCTGGACGCTGGCCTGCCTTGCGATGGGGCTGGTGCTGGGGCCCTGGGGCCTCGGCGCGACGCTCGTCGCCTGCGCGCTGGCCTGGGCCTACTCCGCGCCGCCCTTCCGGCTGAAGGCGCACGGGCTGATCGGCCCGGCCACCACCGGCCTCGCCTATGAGGGCCTGCCCTGGATCACCGGCGCCGCGATCGTGGGCGGCGCCACCCCGGCAGCCGAGGTCTGGATCGTCGCCGGCCTCTATGCCCTCGGCGCCCACGGCATCATGACGCTCAACGATTTCAAGGCGGTGGAGGGCGATCGACGCTTCGGCATCCGCACGCTGCCGGTCATGCTGGGCCCCGAGCGGGCGGCGCCGGTCGCCTGCGCGGTGATGGCGCTGCCGCAGGCGGTGGTGGTCGCGCTCCTCGTCGCCTGGGGCAGCCCGGTCGCGGCCGCCGTGGTTCTCGGCCTTCTCGGCATCCAGCTGGCAATGATGCCGCGCCTCCTGGCAGACCCGGTCGCGCGCGCGCCCTGGTACAACGGCGTCGGGGTCGGGCCCTACGTGGGCGGCATGATGGCCGCCGCCATCGCGATCGCGCCGGCGGGGGCGGCATGAGTACCCCCGCGACCAGCGCCGGCCTCGGCTGGGTCGGGCTCTTCCGCCTCGGCCTCGTGCAGGTGGCGCTCGGCAGCGTGGTGGTGCTGACGACCTCGACGCTGAACCGGGTGATGGTGGTCGAACTGGCGCTGCCCGCGGCCGTCCCCGGCCTCCTGATCGCGCTCCACTATGCCGTGCAGCTGAGCCGGCCCCGTTGGGGCTGGGGCGCGGACAGGGGCGGCCGGCGCACGCCCTGGATCCTTGGCGGCGTCGCCATCCTCGCCGCCGGCGGCACCGCGGCGGCCGGCGCCACGCTCCTCATGGGGCCGATGCCGGCTCTTGGCATTGCCGCCGCCACGCTCGCCTTCACCGCCATCGGTCTCGGCGTCGGCATGGCCGGCACCAACCTGCTCGCCCTCATCGCCACTGCCACCGCGCCCGAGCGCCGGCCCGCTGCCGCCACCCTCGCCTGGCTGATGATGATCGCCGGGATCGCCGTGACCGCCGGCGTCGCGGGCCAGCTCCTCGACCCCTATTCCGGGCCCCGCCTGCTCTCGGTGGCCGCCGGCATCGGCGTCCTCGCGATGGCGCTGGCCACGGTCGGCACCTGGGGGGTCGAGCGCCGCAACCGCCCCGCAGCCTCCCTTGCTGCGGGGGTGTCGGGCGGGCGCCGCGGCGGCGAAGCCGACGCGCGGGCGTCCGGCATCCCCGGCACCACCCCCCGCTTCCGCGATGCGCTGGCCGCCGTCTGGGCCGATGCCCCGGCACGGCGCTTCACCGTCTTCGTCTTCGTCTCGATGCTCGCCTACTCGGCCCAGGACCTGATCCTCGAGCCCTTCGCCGGCCATGTCTTCGCCTACACCCCGGGCGAGAGCACGGCGCTCGCGGGCACCCAGCATGGCGGCGTCTTCCTCGGCATGCTGCTCACGGGCGCGATCGCCAGCCGCTGGGGCCGCGGACGCCCGGCCTTCCTGCGCGCCTGGAGCGTGGGCGGCTGCTGCGCCTCGGCCGGCTGCCTCGCGCTCCTCGCCTTCGGCGCGACCTACGGCGCCGCCTGGCCGCTCCAGCTCAACGTCTTCGCGCTCGGCATGGCCAACGGCGCCTTCGCCGTCGCCGCGATCAGCGCGATGATGGCGCTCGCGACCGAGGGCGGCAGCGCGTCGGCCGGTACCCGCATGGGCCTCTGGGGCGCGGCACAGGCCATCGGCTTCGGCCTCGGCAACCTGATGGGCGCGCTCGCCGTCGATCTCGCCCGTGCCGTCTCGGCCGATCTCGCGCTCGCCTATGGCGCGGTGTTCCTCGCCGAGGGCGTGCTCTTCGTCGCCGCCGCCCTCCTCGCCGCCCAGGCCGGCCGCCGCCTCGACGAGGCGCGGGCCGCCACCCCGCAACCCGCCTATGCCGGAGAGTGACATGAGCATCGCCACACCCGCCGATCCCACGCTCTACGATGCCGTCGTCGTCGGCGGCGGCCCGGCCGGCGCCACCGCGGCGCACGAGCTTGCCCGCGCCGGCCGCAAGGTCGCCCTCCTCGACCGCGAGGGCCGGATCAAGCCCTGCGGCGGCGCGATCCCGCCCCGGGCCATCGACATGTTCGAGATCCCCGAGCACCTGCTCGTCGCCCGCATCCGCCGCGCGCGCATGATCGCCCCCTCGGGCGCCGAGGTGATCATCCCGATCAAGGACGGCTATGTCGGCATGGTCGACCGCGAGGACTTCGACGAATACCTCCGCACCCGCGCGGCCGAGGCGGGCGCCGAACGCCACACCGGCACCTTCACCCGGCTCGAGCGTGACGAGGACGGCATCGCCGTCGTCTGCTTCCGCACCAAGGCGGGCCCCCGGCTCGACCCGGTGCGCCTGCGCACCCGCGCCGTGATCGGCGCCGACGGCGCCCGCAGTCAGGTCGCCAAGCAGGCGATCCCCGACGCGGACAGCCGCTATGTCATCGCCTACCACGAGATCGTGCGCACCCGCCCCGGCGAGCGGCCCGAGGGCTTCGACCCCGACTGCTGCGACGTGATCTATGACGGCACGGTCAGCCCCGACTTCTACGGCTGGGTCTTCCCGCACGGCCCCTGCACTTCGGTCGGCATGGGGACCGAGATCCGCGACGCCGACCTCAAGGCCGCCACCGCCGATCTCCGCGCCCGCGCGGGCCTCGCGGGCGCCGAGACGATCCGCAAGGAGGGCGCGCCCATCCCCCTCAAGCCCCTCAAGACCTGGGACAACGGGCGCGACGTGGTGCTGGCGGGCGATGCCGCGGGCGTGGTCGCGCCGTCCTCGGGCGAGGGGATCTTCTATGCGATGTATGGCGGCCGCCTCGCGGCGGACGCGGTCGACGAGTTCCTCGCCACCCGCCGTCCGGCATCGCTCAAGCGCGCCCGCAAGCGCTTCATGCGCGCCCATGGCGGCGTGTTCTGGATCCTCGGCAAGATGCAGGACTACTGGTACGGCACCGACGAGCGGCGCGAGCGCTTCGTGCATCTCTGCCGCGACGTCGACATCCAGGAGCTGACCTTCGACGCCTACATGAACAAGGAACTGGTCAAGGCCCGCCCGCTCGCCCATCTGCGCATCTTCGCCCGCAACGTCGCCCACCTGACCGGCATGGCCAAGATCTGACCGCGCGAGCCTGCCTGGCAGGTTGCCGTCAAAAATTCGCGCCCGGTGAAACCGTCAAGATCTGCAACGCTTCTTGTGATCCGGGTGGCGTTATTGTGATCCTGCCCGGACCGTCGCACGATCGCGTGAAATTCCCGACAAGGATGCGTCCCGCGACTTGAGCGGGTGCTGGCCGAGGTGCACCTAATGGCGCGTCGGCCCCCCCGATCTCGCGCCGACCGCTCTCCAAGGAAGGGAAACGACATGACACTGTCACGCCGTCAGTTCGCGGGTCTGACCCTCGCCACCGTCGCCACGGCCGCGCTCGGCGTCGCCCCCGCCCGCGCCGGCGACACGGCGCGCAAGGGCACCTTCTCCGGCCGCCAGGGCTACAACGTTGTCGGCTCGGTCCAGGTGACCAAGTCGGGCGGCAAGACCCAGGTCGTCCTCGGCGAGGACTACGTCTTCGACCCGGCCAAGAACCCGCCCGACATCAAGATCGGCTTCGGCAACGGGGAGAAGTACGCCAAGGGCTCGAAGATCCACGACAAGCTGACCGTCAAGTCGGGCACGGCGAGCTTCGAGGTGCCCGAGAGCATCGACACCGACGAGTATTCCGAGCTCTACATCTACTGCGAAAAGTTCACCGTGATCCTGGCGGTCGCGCCCCTGAACTGACGCCCCCTACCTGGCGCGTCCCATGGCCGGGGCACCGGGTCGCCACACTGGCGGCGCGGCCTCCCGGCCCCTGAGGCGGCGGCCGGCAGGGATCGCACGATGTATGACCGGGATTCCTTCTTCGACCTGACGCCTTGGGGCCAGGCGGGGCTGCTCGCCCTCAGCACCGTCCTGTTCGTGGCGGTCGTTTTTGCCACATGGGCGCTGCTGCGGCGGCGCCCGCCGCTGGTCCGGCTGGCCGGCGCGCTCGCCGTCTTCTGGCTGTTCGAATGGGTCTCGCCGCAGGTCTACTACCAGTACTACCGGCTGCTGTTCGAGGGTCTGCCGCTGCAATGGGTGATCTGGCCCCCGCCGGGCCCGGTGGAGGCGCTGGAGCTCCTGGTCTTCCAGGGGCCGCACAGCCTGTCGGCCCACAGCCGCGGCCTCCTCGGCTGGACCCTCCTCGCCGTCCCCTTCCTCCGCCTGCCGGCACGCGCGGCCTGAGGCTCGGGCTGGCGGCCGGCGCGGGACGCACCGTGCGGCGGGCAGGTGCCATCGCGCGGTTGCCGGCGGCGCCGATGGCCGCGGCTGCGGCCGCGCTCAGAACGCCTTGAAGGTCAGCGTGGTCAGCGAGCGCTGGATGTCGGGGATGTCGAGGAGGTTGTCGGCCAGCCAGCGGCCGATATCGGTGCCATCGGGCACGTAGATCTTGGCCATCAGGTCCCACTCGCCCGAGGTCGAGTAGAGCTCGGACACGATCTCTCGGTCCCAGATCGTGTCGGCGACGGCATAGGTGCGCCCGGGGGTGCAGCGGAGCTGGACGAAGATCGGTGTCATGGCGCCATCTCGGCGCCCAGCGCGGTGCGGGTCAAGGCGCTGCCTGCCACCGACAGCGCTTCGATGACGTCGAAGTGGTGGCGCGCGGGCTCGACCACCAGCCGCGTCGCCGCGCCGAGGCCCAGCCAGGCATTGGCGATCAGCGCCGACTGGCGCACGAATTCGGGCCGCTCATCGGCACCGACCCAGGCGGTCAGCCGGATGCCGGGACGCGGGCGCTGCAGACCCGGGCTCTCGGCGAGGGCCGTCTCCTCGTCCAGGCGCAGATCGGCGTTCTTGTCGGTGGCGATCAGCGGGCGCAGGTCGTGCAGCCCGCTGATGCTGAGAACCGGGCCGAGACGGTGCGCGATCTCGCCCCCAAGCGGTGCCGCCGTCGTGGCGAGGCGGCAGGCGAGGTGCCCCCCCGCCGAATGGCCGGCCAGCGCGATCGGCCCCGCCACCAGCCCGGCCGCGGTTCTGAGCGCGGCGAGCGCGTCGGCGGTGATCTGGGGCAGCGTGACGTCGGGCGCCAGGCGGTAGGCCGGCATCGCCACCGCGTGCCCGGCCGCCAGCGCACCCTCGGCGAGGTAAAGGAAATCCGAAGGCTCGAGGCTGCGCCAGTAGCCACCATGGTAGAAGACGAGCAGGCCGCGCGGCGCGGCGGCAGGCCGCATCAGCACCAGGTGCTGGCGCGGGTCGGGCCCGTAGCCCACCCGCTCGCACCGTGTGCCCAGCTGTGTCCGCAGGCCCGCCGACCGCTTGCGCCACATCGGCGGAAATCGATCGAAATCAGGGGTATGGGTCCGGTTCTCATAGGCGTCGGACCAGTCTGTGACGCGGTCGAAGGGGGCGGTGGCGACGGTCTCGGCGTCCATGGGGGAGGGTCCCTCCGGGCAATGCTGTGGCCTGCGCAGGGGCGCGGCGAAAGATGATTACTGCACAATTAGTTATGCCTCGAAACAGGATGGCAACTCTTTCTGGGAAGGATCGGGTCAGCACGAGGGGAAAGGGCCCGGTAACACCCGGGTGCAACGGTGAGGGGCGAGGGATGACGGCGAGTGTTGGCGGGGGCGAGGCATCGGTGCCGGCGGGGGCACCGGTGGGCAACTGGGCGTCGGTGTCGGGGGCGACGGGCCTGCCGGCCGGCAGGTCTGCGGTCGCGCAGACAGGCGGGGCGGGGCGTGACGGCGGACGCGGCGCTCAGGCGCGGGGCCAGGACGTGGCGCGCCCGGCGCTGGCGCGGGAGACGTGCGACGTCGTGGGCTTCGTCCTCGATCTCGTGCGCGAACAGCTCGATGCACCGGTCGCGATGCTCACGGTCCTCGACGGAACGGGTGAGCCCGTGGTCGCGGTGATCGAGGGCGCGCTCGTGGGCGCACGGCCCGGGGTGAGGGCGCCGCTCCTCTGCCGGCGCTGCCTCGATACCGGCGGCCGGCTGGTGGTGACCGATGCGGCCTGCCTGGCCGATCTGGCCCTCGCCCGCCGCATGGCCGCGGCCGGGATGAACGCCTATCTCGGGATCACGCTCTATGCCGGCGGCCGGCCGGTGGGCATCGTCTCGGCCGCCGACACCGCCGCGCGGCAATGGACGCAGCGCGATGTCAGCGTGCTCGAGGGCTATGCCGCCGTGGTCGAGGTGGAACTGCGCGGTGCCATGGTGCGGCGCGCGGCGCATGACGTGCCGCCGGTGGCAGCGTCGCGGACGCAGGAAGTCTGCGGAGATCCCGCGACCGCTTCCTGAGCAGAGCCACGCCGGCAGCGGCCGCGGTGCCGGCGTCAGCCGCTGCGGCCGGCCAGCGTCGCATCCAGCCAGCCGGGGTCCATCTCCGGCACCGAGGCCAGCAGGGTCGCGGTGTAGTCGGCATGCGGCGGGCTCAGCACGGTGTCGCGGGGCCCGGCCTCGACCACGCGGCCGCGATGCATCACGACCACCTCGTCGGCGACGGCGCGGACGGTCGCGAAGTCGTGGGTGATGAAGAGATAGGCGAGGCCGAGGTCCCGCTGCAGCCGGTCGAGCAGCTTCAGCACCCCCTCGGCCACGATCTGGTCGAGTGCCGAGGTCACCTCGTCGCAGATGATCACCTCGGGCTCGGCCGCCAGCGCCCGGGCGATGCCGACCCGCTGCTTCTGCCCGCCCGAAAGCGCGCCCGGCAGACGGTCGAGATAGGTGTCGGGGTCGAGCTCGATCATCTCCATCAGCGCCTCGACCCGGCCCGTGAGCGCGGCGCCCGACAGCCCCGTATAGAGCTGCACCGGGCGCGCCAGCGTCGCGCGCACGGTATGGCGCGGGTTCAGCGCGGTGTCGGCCGACTGGTAGACCATCTGGATCCGGCGCAGCACCGCGGGCGGACGGTCGCGGTAGCCGGGCGCCAGCGGCTCGCCCTCCATCACGACCCGGCCCGAGACCGGGGGCAGCAGGCCCGTCATCACCCGCGCGGCCGTCGACTTGCCCGACCCGCTCTCGCCCACGACCGCGACGGTCCGACCGCGATGGACGGCGATCGAGACGTCGTCCAGCACCGTGAGCGGCCCGTAGCGCGCCGTCACGCCCTCGAGCGCCAGGAGCGGCTGTGCGGCAGTCGCGGGCGCCGGCGCGGCGGGGCGCTGGTGGTGGCGCACGGCCCAGAGCGTCCTGGTGTAGTCCTCGCGCGGCGCGGCCAGCATCTCGGCCGTGGCGGCCTCCTCGACCTCGCGGCCCTTGAGCAGCACCTTGATGCGGTCGGCCATCTGCGCCACCACGGCCAGGTCGTGGGTGATGTAGATCGCCGCCGTGCCCGAGTCTCGGACCGCGTCGCGGATCGCCGCCAGCACCTCGATCTGGGTGGTCACGTCCAGCGCCGTCGTCGGCTCGTCGAAGACGATGAGGTCGGGCCCCGCGACCATCGCCATCGCCGTCATCGCGCGCTGGAGCTGTCCGCCCGAGACCTGGTGGGGATAGCGCCGCCCGATGGTCTCCGGATCGGGGAGCTGCAGGCGGGCATAGAGCGCGCGCGCCGTCGCCGCGGCCTGCGAGCGGCTGGCCTGTCCCTCGACCACCGGCATCTCGGTGACCTGGTCGTCGAGGCGGTGTGCGGGGTTGAAGCTGGCCGCTGCCGACTGTGCGACGTAGGTCAGGCGCCTGGCGCGCAGGCGCCGCCGATCCGCCTCGTCCATCGCGGTCAGGTCATGGCCGTCGAAGACGACGCGGCCCGTCGCGATCCGGCAGCCGGGGCGGACGTAGCCGAGCGCGGCGAGGCCGAGTGTCGACTTGCCCGCCCCGCTCTCGCCGATCAGGCCCAGCACCTCGCCCCGGGCGAGCTCGAGCGACACGTCGCTGACCAGCGCCACCCAGTCGCCGTCGCGCGTGCGGCCCTCGACGGTCAGGTTCTCGATGGTCAGAAGCGGGTCCATGGGGCTTCCTCAGCGCTGGGGATCGGCGCTCTCCTTCAGCGCCCAGTCGACGACGAAGTTCACCCCCACCGTCAGGATCGCGATGGCCGCGGCCGGCAGCAGCGGGCCGGGATCGCCGAAGGTGATCAGCGTCGCGTTGTCCCGCACCATCGCCCCCCAGTCGGCCGCCGGCGGCTGGATGCCGAGGCCGAGGAAGGAGAGCGCCGAGACCAGCAGGATCGTGAAGCAGAACCGCAGCCCGAACTCGGCCAGCAGCGGCGCGGTGACGTTGGGCAGGATCTCGACGAAGACGAGCCGCACCGTGCCCTCGCCCCGCAGCTTGGCGGCCTCGATGTAGTCCATCACCACCACGCCGCCCGCGACCGCGCGCGCGAGGCGAAAGACGCGCGTCGCCTCGATCACCGCGATCACCGCGATCAGGTTGGGGATCGAGGCGTCGAGGATCGTCAGCATCAGAAGCGCGAAGATCAGCGGCGGGATCGCCATCAGCACGTCGACGAGGCGCGACAGGACCTGGTCGACCCAGCCCCCCGTCACCGCCGCCCAGAGCCCCAGCCCCGCGCCCACCACGAAGGCCAGCACCGTCGTCAGCACCGCGACGCCGATGGTGTTGCGCGCGCCCCAGATCAGGCGCGAGAGCATGTCGCGGCCGAGATTGTCGGTGCCGAAGGGGTGGTCGGCGTCCCAGGGCAGGAACTGCGCGCCCACGACCTCGCGCTCGCCAAAGGGCGCCAGCAGCGGCGCGAAGATCGCGACCGCGGCATAGACCAGCACGATCAGGACGCCGAGCGAGCCGGTCAGCGGCGCCCCGCGTGCGACGCGCCCGACCCGTCCCGGCGCGAACCGCAGCCCCGCCCGCAGCATCCAGGCCAGCACCGTGGCCAGGACCACGATCACCACGAACTGCCCGACCAGGGGGAGGCCCGTGAACGCGCTCATCGCGGGTGTCTCAGGCGCGGGTTGGACAGGACCGAGAGGATATCGGCGGTGAGGTTCAGAAGCACGTAGGCGGCCGCGAAGATCAGCGCCGCCGCCTGCACCACGAAGACGTCACGGTTGCCCACGCTGTCGACCATCAGCTGGCCGAGGCCGGGATAGGTGAAGACGACCTCGACCACGACGACGCCGGTCACCAGGTAGGCGAGGTTCAGCGCGACGACGTTGATGATCGGCGCCAGCGCGTTCGGCAGGGCATGGACCAGCACCACGCGGGCGGGACCGGCGCCCTTCAGCCGCGCCATCTCGACGTAGGGAGAGCCCATGAGGTCGATGATCGCGGCGCGGGTCATGCGCATCATGTGCGCCGTCACCACCAGCACCAGCGTCGTCACCGGCAACACCACGGCGAAGAGCCGCTCGCCGAGCCCCGTGCCCGGCGCGACATCGGCCATCGAGCGGAAGCCCGTGTCCGAGCCCGCGATCCACTGGACGATCGGGCTCACGTCGAAGCCGGTGAGATAGAATGTCAGCGCATAGGCCACGAAGAACTCGGGGAACGAGATCGAGGTCAGCGT
>JBCBPG010000005.1:0-19771 GCA_039820865.1 Pseudomonadota bacterium | reverse complement strand
GCGGCACCGAGACCTGCTCGGGATTGGCGGCCTCGGCCATCGCCAGCACCCGGGGCCGTGCGGCCCGCCCCTCGGTCTCGCCCATGCCGGCCCCCATCCGCGCGCCCCTCCGCGCCTCGATGCGCGGGTTATAGGGGCGTGGCGGCCGCCGCGCCATCGGCAGGGCGCGGAACGCCCGGCACCGCGCCCGGCGAGGGGCGCGGAACGCCCGGCACCGCGCCGGGCGAGGGGCGCGGAAGGCCCGGCGCCGCGCAGGGCGAGGGGCGCGCCCCCTCCCGCGTCAGGTTGGCGCTGATACGCTGAACGGGCCGATAACGGCGACCGCCGCCGTTGCGTATCGCCACGGTGCAGCGTTCGGAGAAAAGTGACGTTTGTGCGCCTAGCATGACGCGGGAGGGTGGGTGAGACGGGCCGTCTGAGGGTGGGTGAGATGGGTGGTCGATCGCCGTGCCCGCAGTGTCGGGAGCGCTGGCCCCCCTGTCGGCAGCCATGCGGGTGCGGGTGGCGGGATGCCGTCCGTCGACAGCGCCCCGCCGGCCGCGATGCTGGCCTTGCCAGACACAGCCGGCAAGATCGCTGCGCCGGTGACATCCCGCCCCGTGGCCACGGTCGCTCCGAGAGCCCGAAGGTTGATCGGCGTCACGAAGACATCCTGGCCGGCCGCGTCCTCGCCGGTGTCTGGAGCGCCCCCGAAGATCACCATGCCGCTGCCTCGGATCCGAACGCCGACCGGCGCGCTGGTGGCGTGCTGGAAGATGGCGAGGTCAGGCGGGTTGGCTTGCTGAAACCCGGTCTTCCCGAACAGGACGTCGTCGTCGAAGCGGACCGGCAGTGCCGCGCCCGCCGAGAGCGGGGCGGCTGCTGAGGAGAGATCCTCGCCCGTGACGGCATCCCTGGTCGTGGCGGCGCCGATGGGCGTGACGTCGACCGCTCCCGGGACGCCGCCGGCAAGGGCGCCGTCTTCTAAGGGGACGCCCCCACCGGTTCGGACCCTTGCCCCCGCAGCGCCCTTGCCCCTTCGGCGTCCGTGCCCCCGCAGCGCCCGGGGCGATCACGCCTGCTGCGGGCACAGCGCCGCAGGCATGCCTGGACCCACCCGGCGGCTCTCGGTGTCCAGCCGTCCTCCCTTGGTGGTGGGGCGATGGTTTCGGGCGGGGTTGGGGTTCCGCGGAGGATGGCGCCGGCCCGCCCAGGTGGGAGCGACGGCGACCGGCCCCGGCGGCATCAGATCGTCCGGGCGTTCATGGCGTCGAGGCGGTGGGCGAGGACGCGGCCGATCTCGAGGGCGAGGGCGGGGAACTCGTGCATGAGATCGAGCATGACCTCGCCGTCGACGCGCAGGACCCGCAGGCCGGTGCGCGCCGCCACGGCGGTCGAGCGCGGGCGGCCGGTCAGGACGGCCATCTCGCCGATGATCTCGCCCTCGCCGAGGGTGGCGACCGAGACCTCGCCGCGGGGGGTGGGGACGAGGACATCGGCCTCGCCGGCCAGCACGATCACCACGAAGGGGCCGTCGTCGTCCTTCTCCCAGAGCCGCTCGCCCGCGTTCAGCACCAGTGCCTCGCCCGAGAGCGCGACCACGCGCAGCGCCTTGTCGTGCAGCCCCTGGAAGAGGCTCATCGCCCGGAGGACGCGGACCGTTTCGGCCATGCTCATGCGCGGGCACCTCTGGTGGTGGCAGGACGGCTGATGGTTAACGCCCCAGCGGCAGGTAGGGTGACGCGGGATCAGGCACAGGTCACCCTGCCGCGCGCGTCAATGGTGGCAACCTGGTCGGCGCCGGCCTCGCCGCCCTCGGCGCGGGCGGCGTAGACCAGGGTCACCCCGGGCAGCGCGCGGCGGATCGCGGCGTGGACGGCGCGGTCGGCGCCGCCTGCCCCCTCGCCGAGACCGTCGAGGACGAGCAGGCGCGGGCGGGTGAGCAGCGCGCGCAGGAGCGCCAGGCGACGCTGGTTGGTGACGGTGAGGTCGACCTCGCCCGGGGCGGCGTCGAGGCCGATGGAGAGGAGGTCGCGCCAGAGGCCGGCCTGCTCGATCACCTGGCGGAGCTGGGCGTCGAGGCGGGGCCACTCGGAGCGGCGGTCGAAGCGGCGGGGCGCGGCGATCAGGTTCTCGGCCACGCTGCGCGCGGCGGCATAGCCCTCGGCATCGACGCGCATCAGCGAGGGCGCGGCCTCGAGGCGGGGCAGCGCCTTGGCGCGGGCGGCGAGGATGGCGATCTCGGTCGCCGTGTCGATCACGTCCATCTGGTCGCGCGTCGGCACGAAGGAGGCGGCGAGCGCGGCGAGGCGCCGGCGGTCGGCGCGGCGCAGGCCCGCGGGGCCGGACGCGCCGCCCGCGGCGACCAGGGCGGCGGCATCGGCGATGTCCTGGCGGGTGAAGGCGGCGAGACGGTCGAGCATGGGCGAGGCGGGGCCGAGCGCCTCGGCGAGCTCGACCAGTTCGCGCGCGATGGCCCAGCCCACACCCTCAAGCACCGCGAGGCCGCCGGTCCGGGTCAGGATCTCCAGCACCGGGCCCTCGGCCAGCATGGCGGCGGCGAGGCGGGTGTCGCCGACCTCGCCCTCGGCCGGCATGGCATAGAGCAGGTTGGCGACCAGCGAGGCATTGGCGTTGAGCCGGTCCTCGCGCCAGGGCTCGATCAGGTCGACGAAGCGCTCGCGCCTGGCGGCGACCTCGGCGCGGAGCGCCGTCAGCGCCGGCGCCCAGCGCTCGACCCGCGTGCGCGCGATCCGCCCGCCGAGGGCCGCGGCATAGAGGGTGTCGGCAAGGCCCAGATCCTCGGCGATGGCGAGGAGCCGGGTCTCGAGCGCGGCGGCGTCCGCCAGGCCCGCGCGGTCGTAGTCGGTCCAGTCGCCGGCGGGATCGGCGGGGGTGTTGCCGGTGCGCCGCGCCTCGGCCCGCCGGGCGGCGGCCTCGGCGTCGGCGGGATCGTCGACCGGCAGGCGGCGCTTGAGCGCATAGAGCGCGCTGTCGCGGAGGGTGGCGCCGATGCGCAGGGGCCGGGGGCCGACATAGGCGACGGCCTCGGCCAGCGCGGCCATGGGGGCGGCGGCGAGGTCCTGTCCGCCGAGCGCCACGCGCCCGCCATCGGGGCGGTCGATGCCGGCGAGGACGCGGAGCAGCGCCTCGGCCGCGCCCGGCGGGCCGCCGGTGACGGCGAGCGTCGTGCCGGGCTCGACGCGCAGGCGGTCGAGCGTGATCCGGTCGCCGCCGGTGTCGAGGCGGAGCCGCTCGGCCGTGAGCGCGCCTTCGAGCGGCGCGGCCGCGGGGCCGGGGGCGGGCGCGGTCACCGCCTCGGGCGGGAGCAGTTCGCCGCCGGTCGTGCTCTCGACGATGTTGCGAAAGCGCGTCGAGAAGTCGATCCAGCGCTGGTAGTAGCCGAGCAGCGCCTTCCACGGCGGCGCGAGGTCTTTGTACGCAGCCAGCACCGCCACCAGCGAGCCGAAGTCGAGCTCGCCCTTGATCACCAGGTAGCCGCCGATCGCGAACAGGAAGAAGGGCGTCAGCTGCGTGAGGAAGTTGTTGATCCACTTGATGGTGAACTTGCGCTGGTAGATCTCGCGCCGGAGCATGGTGATGCGGTGGAGCAGCCCCGCGACCTGGGCGAGATGCCAGGGCGCCGTCGCGTTCAGCCGCATCTCGTCGATGGCGCCCAGCCCCTCGCCCAGCCGGTCGGCCAGCGCCCGGCTGGTCTGCGAGCGGGCGCGGTTGAGCGCGATGATCCGGCGCTGGAGCAGCGGCACCACGAAGGCCTGCACCGGGTAGAGCGCGATCGCCGCGAAGCCGAGCAGCGGGTCCTGCACGAAGATGAAGGCGAGGAAGACCAGGAGCTGGCCGCCCTGGAACAGCGGCGTCACGAAGATCTCGCCGAGAAAGCCGCCGAGATTGTCGACCTCGCCCATGATGGTCTGCACGCTCTCGCGCGGGCGCAGCTCGCGGAGGCGGCGGGGCGGCAGGCGCAGGAGCGCCTCGAACAGGCCATAGCGCAGCCGCCGCAGCAGCCGTTCGGCGACCATGCCGATGCCGACATTGATCAGCCATTTCAGCCCGTTGATCACGACGACCAGGCCGAGGAACACGCCGGCCAGCGCGAAGAGATAGGGGATCTGGCCGAACTGGAGGCCGAAGACGTCGCGGATGCCGGGGCCGCCGTTGATCGCGTCGTTGATGATGATCTTGGGGATCTCGAGCGAGGCGTAGATCAGCGGGAAGGTCGCGACCGTCAGCGCCAGCAGGACCAGCTGGTTGAGCCGCGAGTGACGCCAGCCGAAGGCGATGAGCGAGCTTTCCACGGCGAACGCCTTCGGGATCTGCTGACACGAACGTGACGAAAGGAGAGGCGGGCGCTCGCCGGCTGTCAACGTGCCCCCTTCCGACACGCCCCCGACATGCCCCCGACATGCTCTGCGCCCCTTCGTCCCGGGGTCGTCCACCGAGCGTCCCGCGATCGGCGGCTGTTGCGCCCATGCACTTGCGAGGGGTGCTGCTTTGCACCATGGTCCGCGCGATCCGAACAGGGACACCGTCGTCAGGCAGGGGGTGATGCATGGCATCTGCCGAGGAGACCGCTGGGACGACGCCGCTGTTTCGCCGGGTACTGCTCAAGCTCTCGGGCGAGGCGCTGATGGGCTCCCAGGGCTTCGGGCTGCATCCGCCGACGCTGGCGCGCATCGCGGGCGAGGTCAGGCTGGCGCACGAGGCCGGCTTCGAGGTCGGGCTGGTGATCGGGGGCGGCAACATCTTCCGCGGCCTCTCGGGCGCGGCGCAGGGGATGGACCGGGCGCAGGCCGACTACATGGGCATGCTGGCGACGGTGATGAACGCGCTCGGCATGCAGTCGGCGCTGGAGACGGCCGGGGTCGACACGCGCGTCCTCTCGGCGATCCCGATGGACACGGTCTGCGAGCCCTACATCCGCCGCCGCGCGATCCGGCACCTTGAGAAGGGGCGCGTGGTGATCTTCGCGGGCGGCACGGGCAATCCCTACTTCACCACCGACACCGCCGCGACGCTGCGCGCGATGGAGATGCACTGCGACGCGATCTTCAAGGGCACCGGCGTCGACGGGGTCTATGACAGCGATCCCAAGACCAACCCGGACGCCAAGCGCTTCGAGCGGATCACCTATGACGACGTGCTGGCGCAGAACCTCAAGGTGATGGATGCCTCGGCCATCGCGCTGGCGCGGGACAACGAACTGCCCATCGTGGTCTTCTCGCTGCGTGAAGAGGGCGCTATGACGGGCGTTCTCTACGGGCGCGGCCGGTTCTCGACCGTCGGCTACTGACCGTATCGCGTCGGGAGGCATCGCCGGCAGCCGTGGTTGCGGCGGGGGCCTTTCGGGACAGGTCGCGTGATGGCCTGTCGGACGCCCTACTTTTGCCGCACGCGCGGCACATGACGCTACCTGTGGTTGCAGTGGTCGAGAGCGGCCCGGCACCCCCGAGACACGACGGAACATCCAATGGCCGACGACATCCCCGAGCCTGATCTAGACGATCTGAACCGCCGCATGGAGGGCGCGATCAGCGCGCTCAAGGGCGATTTCGCGTCGCTGCGCACCGGCCGCGCCTCGGCCAGCATGCTCGATGCGATCTCGGTCGAGGCCTATGGCCAGATGACGCCGCTGAACCAGGTCGGCACCATCACCGTGCCCGAGCCGCGCATGGTGGTGCTGAACGTCTGGGACAAGTCGCTGGTCGGCAGGGTGGACAAGGCGATCCGCACCTCGGGCCTCGGCATCAACCCGGTGGTCGACGGCCAGATCCTGCGCCTGCCGATCCCCGAGCTGAACGAGGAGCGGCGCCGCGAGCTCTCGAAGCTGGCCGGCCAGTATGCCGAGAAGGCGCGCGTCGCCATCCGCAACCTGCGCCGCGACGGCATGGACCAGGTCAAGAAGGGCAAGGCCGCCGGCATGGCCGAGGACGACCAGAAGATGTGGTCCGACGAGATCCAGCAGATCACCGACACGGCGATCGGCAAGGTCGACAAGACGCTCGAGGGCAAGCAGGGCGAGATCATGCAGGTGTGACGCCGGTCACGTCGGCGCGCGGTCCGGGGCTGCCCGGGCCGGCGCGGGCGTGGTATCGGCGAGCGTGGGGCAGGCCGGCGTGGACGTCGGGTAAGACTGCCCCAGTTGGGACCGGATCGGGATATCACGGGACGGCGGACGGTGAGCGATCCGCGGCCCGGGCGGGAGCGAGGCGGACATGAGGGGCGCCGGACCAGCGGGGGTTGGCACCGGCGGGCGGTTCGACCGTCCCCGAACGTGGAGACGAGGATGACGTCAGCCGAGAGCGGGGAGGGCCGGGGCGACACCCCGAGGGCGCCTCTCGCCGAAGACTGCCCGGCGCGGGTGCCGGGCCATGTCGCCTTCATCATGGACGGCAACGGCCGCTGGGCCGAGCGCCAGGGCCTGCCGCGCCAGGCGGGCCATGTCCGCGGGGTCGAGCGGCTGCGCGAGATCGCCAAGGCGACCTACGAGTGGGGCATCCCCGTGATGACCTGCTTCGCCTTCTCGACCGAGAACTGGAACCGCCCCGGCTATGAGGTGGCGGTGCTGATGGGCCTGTTCCGCCGCTACATCGTGCGCGAGTTGGACGAGCTGGACCACCGCGACGTGCGGGTGAAGTTCATCGGCCAGATCGACCGGCTGCCGGCCGACCTGCAGCGCCTGGCCGCCCAGGCCGAGGAGCGCTCGGCCCAGAACAGCCGGATGACCGTGCAGCTGGCCGTCAGCTACGGCTCGCGCGCCGAGATCGCGGATGCGGTGCGCCGGCTGGCGGGCGAGGCCGCGCGGGGCGAGCGCGACCCGGACACGATCGACGAGGCGGCGATCGGCCAGGCGCTCTGGACCGGGGGCGCGCCGGACCCGGACCTGGTGATCAGGACGTCGGGCGAGATGCGGATCTCGAACTTCCTGCTCTGGCAGGCGGCCTATGCCGAGTATGCCTTTGTCGACGAGTGCTGGCCCGACTTCTCGCGTGAGCGCTATCGCGCGGTGCTCGAGGACTTCGCCGGGCGCAACCGGCGCTTTGGCGGACTGAAGGACGTGCAGGGCGCGGCGAGCATGGCGGCGGTCGCGGATCCCGCGGCCGGGCCCGGCGGGCGCTGAGGCCGGGGGCCGGGGGCCTTGTGACGACAGGACAGGCGGGCAGGGTGGCAGGCGGGATCGCGCAGAAATTCGCCGATCTCGGCCCGCGGCTCCTGACCGCGCTGGTGCTGGGGCCGCTGGCGCTGGGGCTGCTCTGGATCGGCGGGGTCGCCACGACGCTGCTGGTCGCGGCGCTGGCGGGGGTGCTGGCGCAGGAGTGGCGGAGCGTGACCGCCCATGCCGGCGGCGCGCTGGAGCCGAGGGACGCCTTCTACGTCGCCGCCGCCGTCTTCGCCGTGCTGCTGGGCAGCGACGGGGATGCCGAATACGGGCTCCTGAGCCTCGCCATCCTGCTGGCCATCGCGGGGGTGACCGACCTGGTCAAGGGGCGCCCGGCAGCGGCGCTCTGGGGCGTGTCGGGCATCGCGGTCATGGCCGCGGGCTGCGTCGCCTTCCAGTGGCTGCGCGAGACCGACCCCTATGGCCCGCTCGCCAGCTTCTGGATCGTGCTGGTGGTGATCGCGACGGATGTCGGCGGCTACTTCGCGGGCCGGCTGATCGGCGGGCCCAAGCTGTGGCCGGCCGTCAGCCCCAAGAAGACCTGGGCGGGGCTGGGCGGCGCGGTGGTGCTGGCGATGGTGGCGGGCGGGCTCTTCAGCCGCTGGACCACGGGGACCTTCGTGGTCGAGGTCTGTACCGTCTCGGCCGCGGCCGCGATCCTTGCGCAGCTCGGCGATCTGGGCGAGAGCGCGGTCAAGCGGCGCTTCGGCGTCAAGGACAGCGGGCGGCTCTTTCCCGGCCACGGGGGCGCGCTGGACCGTTTCGACGGGCTGATCGCGGCGACGCTGGTTGTGGCCGCGGTGACGCTGTGGCGCGGCCAGACGGTGTTCATCTGGTCGTGAACGCTTCCACCGGACGGGATCAGCGGGCAGGGTACGCCATCATGGAAAAGCGGCGCATCAGCATTCTCGGCGTGACCGGCTCGATCGGCCAGTCGACCGTCAGCGTGATCGAGAGCCTCGGGCGCGAGCGCTTCGAGACCGTCGCCGTGACCGGCCATGCCAACATCGCCGGGCTGGCCGACGCCGCGCACCGGCTGGGCGCCGAGGTCGCGGTCACGGCCGACCCTGCGCGGCTGGAGGAGCTGCGCGCGGCGCTGGGCACATCCGGCATCGAGGCGGCGGCGGGGCCGGAGGCGCTGGTCGAGGCGGCGGCGCGCCCGGCCGACTGGGTGATGTCGGCGATCGTGGGCGCGGCGGGGCTGAAGCCCACGCTGGCGGCAGTGCGCCAGGGCGCGACCATCGCGCTGGCCAACAAGGAGTGCCTGGTGGCGGCCGGGGGCATCTTCCTGGCCGAGATCGCGCGCTCGGGCGCCACGCTCCTGCCGGTCGACAGCGAGCACAACGCGATCTTCCAGCTGGTCGCGGCCGAGAAGGCCTGCCCGATCGAGCGGCTGATCCTGACCGCCTCGGGCGGGCCGTTCCGCACGCGCACGGCCGAGGAGATGGCGAACGTCACCGTGGCCGAGGCGGTGGCGCATCCGAACTGGTCGATGGGCGCGCGGATCTCGATCGACAGCGCCTCGATGTTCAACAAGGCGCTCGAGATGATCGAGGCCTGGCATCTCTTCGCCGTCACGCCCGACCAGATCGAGGTGATCGTGCACCCGCAGTCGATCATCCACTCGATGATCGGGTTTCGCGACGGATCGATCCTGGCGCATCTGGGCCCGCCGGACATGCGGGTCGCGATCGGCCATGCGCTGGCGCATCCCGAGCGGGCGGCGCTGCCGGTCGACCGGCTCGACTTTGCCAGGCTCGCGCGGCTGGATTTCGAGGCGCCCGATCCCGCGCGCTTCCCGGCGCTGGCGCTGGCGCGGCGCGCGATGGAGGCCGGCGGCCAGGCGGGCTGCGTGCTGAACGGGGCCCGCGAGGTGGCGCTGGACGCCTTTATCGCGGGGCGTATCGGGTTTCTCGACATGGCACGGGTGACGGGCGAGGCGATGGATGCGCTTGACGCGCTGGGGCCTGCGACCGATCTCGACGACGTATTCAGGGCGGATGCCGAGGCGCGGCGCGTCGCGGGTGGCCTGGTGGCGCGTGTCGCCGCCTGTCCTGCCGAGTGAACCGCCGGCCGGCCCCGGGACAAGCGTCCCGGGCCAGAGACCGCTTGTTGCTTCCTGACGGAGGATGAATGGAGACGCTGGGGGCGCTGCCCGTGATTGGTGACCTGATCACCTTCGTGATCCCGTTCCTGCTGGTGCTGGGCATCGTGGTCTTCGTCCACGAATACGGCCACTACATCGTGGGACGATGGTGCGGGATCGGGGCCGAGGTGTTCTCGATCGGCTTCGGGCCGCGGATCTTCGGCTGGCGCGACAAGCGGGGGACCGAGTGGCAGGTGGCGGCGCTGCCGCTGGGCGGGTTCGTCAAGTTCGTCGGCGACATGGACCCCGCCTCGGCCGGCAAGATGGACGAGGCGCACCTGACCCAGGCGGAGCGGCGCGAGGCCTTTCACAACGCCGCCCTCTGGCGCCGCGCGGCGACGGTGGCGGCCGGCCCGGCGTTCAATTTCGGCCTGTCGATCCTGCTGTTCACCTTCCTCGCCTTCCAGATCGGCGCCTCGAGCGACGAGCCGGTGATCGGCGAGGTGAACGAGGCGCTGCCCGAAAGCGTCGAGCTGCAGGTGGGCGACCGCGTGCTGGAGATCGGCGGCGAGCCGATCGAGAGCTACAACGAGATCCTCTCGGCGCTGCACGAGGCCGATGGCGAGCCGCTGGAGGCGGTGGTCGAGCGCGACGGGCGCGAGATGACGCTGAGCGTCGCCTACCCGATGTCGACGCGGGTCGCGAGCGTCTCGCCGGGCGATCCGGCCTCGGGCGCGGGCATCGTGCCGGGCGACGAGATCGTCAGCCTCAACGGCGAGGCGATGACCTCGTTCCGCCAGATCCAGCTCTTCACCGTCGAACTGCCGCTGGACCAGCCCATCGCCGTCGGCATCCGGCGCGAGGGCGAGGGGCTGCTGACCTTCGACGTCGTCCCCAAGGCGGTGACGCGCCGCCACCCGGTGACGGGCGAGGAGGGGCCGCTGCCGACGCTCGGCATCAGCGGGGCGGGCACGGCGGGCCTCGGTCCCGAGCGCGTGCCGGTGGACACGCTGCGCGCCATCGAGGCCGGGTTCGTGAACACCGGGCTGATCATCACCAACACCGTCGGCTATCTCGGCGACCTGGTCTTCGCCTCGGCGCCGGCCGACCAGCTGGGCGGGCCGATCCGAATCGCGCAGGTCTCGAAGGAGCGCGCCGAGCGCGGGGTGCTGGAGTTCATCCACCTGATCGCGTTCCTCTCGACCTCGATCGGGCTGATCAACCTGTTCCCGATCCCGGTGCTCGATGGCGGCCACCTGCTGTTCTACTCGGTCGAGGCGCTGCGCGGGCGACCCGTGGGCGAAGCGGCACAGCGCTACGGTACGATGGTCGGCCTCAGCCTCGTGCTGTTGCTCATGGTCTTCGCGACGTATAACGACGTCTTAAGACTGT
The DNA here is from genome assembly GCA_039820865.1 of Pseudomonadota bacterium. Taxonomy (GTDB): domain Bacteria; phylum Pseudomonadota; class Alphaproteobacteria; order Rhodobacterales; family Rhodobacteraceae; genus Thermohalobaculum. The sequence continues at coordinate 9,137 of JBCBPG010000005.1, read as the reverse complement.
AGAGGGCGGCCGGACCCCGGTCCCAACCCGCCCCGATGACGTGCGATCACGCGCGAGGCGATGCAGGTGGGGCGGGGATGACGGCAAGGCGGCTGACGGGCGGTCGCGCGATCGGGGGCCCTGATCAGGGCTTCGGGCGCGCCATTCTTCCCATGATCATGGCGCTGGCGATCGCGCTGGTCGCGGCGCCGCCGGCGCCGGCACCGGCGCAGGTCGGTGCGCCGGGCGGTGGCGCCGCCGTGCCGGCGCCGATCGACACGGGCTTCGTCGTGCGCGGCAACCAGCGCATCGAGGTCGCGACGATCATCGCCTTCACCGAGCTGGAGGGCGATCCCAACATCACGGCCGAGGACGTGAACGCGGCCGTCAGGCGGCTGTTCGACACGGGCCTGTTCCGCGACGCGCAGATCAGTCCCACCGACGACGGACGGCTGCTGATCGAGGTGGTCGAGAACCCGTCGATCAACCAGGTCGCCTTCGAGGGCAACGACGCGCTCAACGACGAGACGCTGGCGAACGTGGTCACGCTGCGCGCGCGCCAGCCCTTCACGCCCGCCCGCGCCGAGGCGGATGCGCAGACGATCATCGAGATCTACCGCCGCTCGGGCCGCTTCGGCGCCGAGGTCGAGCCGGTGATCATCGAGCGCGAGCAGAACCGCGTCGACCTGGTCTTCGAGATCACCGAGGGCGACCTCACGGGCGTGTCGTCGATCGACTTCGTCGGCAACGAGATGTTCTCGGACGGGCGGCTGCGCGACGTGATCGAGACCTCGGAGAGCGGGCTGTTCTCCGACTTCATCTCGTCGGATCTCTACGATCCCGACCGGCTGGAGCTCGACCGCGAGCTGCTGCGCCAGTTCTACCTCAACAACGGCTACGCGGATTTCACGGTGCTCTCGGCGACGGCCGAGCTTGCGCCCGACCGCGAGGGTTTCTTCATCACCTTCACCGTCGAGGAGGGGCCGGTCTACGACTTCGGCTTCCTGGACGTGAGCGTGACGGCCGAGGGCCTGAACCCCGAGGACTTCCTGGCGCTGATCCCCGACGACCTGACGGGCGAGACCTATGACGCCTCGATCGTCGAGGAGATCGCCAACGAGATGACCGACCTGGCGGGGCAGCAGGGCTTCGCCTTCGTCGAGGTGCGCCCGGTGCCGCGCAAGGACGCGGCCGAGATGATCATCGACCTGACCTTCGAGCTGAACGAGGGCAACCGGATCTTCATCGAGCGCATCGACATCGTGGGCAACACCGCGACGCTCGACCGCGTGATCCGGCGCGAACTGGACATCATCGAGGGCGACGCCTTCGATGCGCGGCGCATCCGCGAGGCGCAGAGCCGGATCCGCGGTCTCGGCTTTTTCGACAGCGTCGACATCGATGCCGAACCGGGCTCGGCGCCCGACCGGGCGGTGCTGAAGGTCGCGGTCAGCGAACGGTCGACCGGCTCGCTCTCGCTCGGTCTCGGCTTCTCGTCCTCGGCCGGTCCCATCGGCTCGGTCGCGCTGACCGAGCGCAACTTCCTGGGCCGTGGCCAGCGCGTGGGGGCCACGATCACGGCGGCCGGCGACACGCAGGTCTACGACCTCAGCTTCACCGAGCCGCGGGTGCTGGACCGCGACCTCGCGGCCGGCATCCGGCTGTTCTTCATCGATGACGACCGTTCGGACGAATCGTCGTTCAACCAGGTCCGGGGCGGCGTGACGCCGTCCGTCACCTTCCCGCTGGGCGAGGACACGACGCTCTCGCTCAACTACGCCTTCCGGTACGACGACCTGCAGGTGGGCAGCGAAGCCTCGCCCGCGATCCAGGCGGAGGAGGGGTCCTCGATCACCTCGGCGGTCGGCTACTCGCTGACCTTCGACCGGCGCAACGATCCGATCGAGACGAGCGATGGCTACCAGCTGACGCTCGCGCAGGACGTCGCGGGCCTCGGCGGCGACCAGCGGTTCATCCGCACGCGCGGGCGCGCCAAGGGCTGGCAGTCGTTCCTGGGCAGCGACATCATCCTCAGCGCCGAGGTCGAGGGCGGCTACATCTACGCCTTCGGCGACGAGAGCGTGAACATCACCGAGCGGTACTTCCTGGGCGGTGACAGCTTCCGCGGCTTCGCCGTCGACGGCATCGGCCCGCGCGACACCGATACCGACGACGCGCTCGGCGGCAATATCTTCGTGATCTCGCGCCTCGAGGCCTCGTTCCCGATCGGCCTGCCGGAGGAGCTTGGCATCTTCGGCGGTGCCTTCGTCGATGCGGGCACGCTGTTCGACCTCGACGACACGGTCTTCGGCGACACCGTGATTGACGACGACGCGGCCTTCCGCGTCTCGGCCGGCGGCCTGCTCTTCCTCGACACGCCCTTCGGCCCGATCGAGCTCAGCGTCGGCTTCCCGCTGCTGAGCGAGGACGAGGACGACGAGGAGCTGTTCCGCTTCGCCATCGGCACCCGGTTCTGAGCCCGTGGCGACGGGCCGGCTCATGCGGCGCCGCGCCATTCTGGCCGGTGCGGCCGCGCTGGTCGCGGGCGGCGCCGCTGCGCAGAACCTCGACCGCGTGTTCACGAGCGGCCCGCGCGTGCTGGTCGTCTCGCGCAAGCGCGTGCTGGAGGAGAGCGCTGCCGCCCGCGCGCTGGCGCGGCGCGAGCGCGAGCTGACCGCCCGCGTGCAGGCCGATGTCGACCGCGTGAAGGGCGAGCTGGCGGCCGAGGAGGAGGCGCTGGCACTGGCCCGACCGACCATGGCGCGCGATGCGTTCGATGCGCGCGCGCAGGCCTTCCGCGACCGGGTGCTGCGCGAACGCCGCTCGGCGCAGAGCCGCTCGGCCGCGCTGCAGCAGGTGTTCCGGCAGGCACGGGGCGAACTGGTCCGCGCGCTCGGCCCCATCCTCGAGCAGATCCGTGTCGAGCGCGATGCCGACGCGGTGCTGAACGCCGATGCCGTGCTGGCCGCGGCGCCCGAGGCCGACGTGACGGCCGACGCCATCGCCGCCTTCGACGCCGCGGTGGCGATGCCGCAGGTCGAGGTGCCGCCGGGGCTGCTGGCGGGCGGTCCGGCGGCAGGCGGCGGCAGCGAGGACGGGGTGAACGGCGAGGGGCCGGTGCTGGTCCTGCCGCGCTGACCGGCCCTGCGCCGGCGCCCTGGTGCCCCTGCGGCGCATGGCGACAGGGCCGTTGCAGTCCATCTTGCGTGGCGGGCCGGGTTGACCTTGCCGGGGGGCCTTGCCAAGACCGGGGGAGTTGCTCCCGAGGCCGCCGATGACCACCCAGTCCGAGACTGCAGCCGCCGAGACCGGTTCCGACACTGCCATCCAGGCGAGGACCGCCGATCTGGCGCGCGTGATGCGCTGCATCCCGCACCGCTATCCGTTCCTGATGATCGACCGGGTCGAGGAGATCCGGACCGGCGCCAGCGCCGTCGGCGTCAAGCTGGTCTCGATCAACGAGCCGCATTTCCAGGGCCACTTCCCCGTCGAGCCGATCATGCCGGGCGTGCTGATCGTCGAGGCGATGGCCCAGACCGCGGGCGTGCTGGTGGTCGAGACGCTCGACCGGGTCGGCGACGACCTGCTGGTCTACTTCATGACGATCGACAAGACGCGGTTCCGGCGCAAGGTCGTCCCCGGCGACCGGCTCGAGCTGCATGTCTCGATCCAGCGCTCGCGCGGGCCGGTCTGGAAGTTCGCCGGCACCGCCAGGGTCGGCGGCGAGGTTGCGGCCGAGGCCGAGTTCTCGGCCATGATCATCGACGAGAACGACAGCCGCCGCGGTGGTGGCGGCGCCAAGGGGGAGGGCGCGTGAGCATCCACCCCACCGCCATCGTCGAGGACGGCGCACGCCTCGGCGAGGGGGTGACGATCGGGCCCTACGCCCATGTCGGTCCCGAGGTCGCGCTGGGCGACGGCGTGGTGCTGTTCTCGCACGCGGTCGTGGCGGGGCGCACCTCGGTCGGGCCGCGGACCCGGATCTGGCCCTTCGCCTCGGTCGGCCACCAGCCGCAGGACCTGAAATACGCGGGCGAGCCATCGCGCCTGGAGATCGGTGCCGAGTGCATGATCCGCGAGCACGCGACGCTGAACCCCGGGACCGAGGGTGGCGGCATGCTGACCTCGGTCGGCGATCGCTGCCTGTTGATGATGGGCACCCATGTGGGCCATGACTGCCGCGTCGGCTCGGGCGTGATCATGGCCAACAACGCCACGCTGGCGGGGCATGTCAGCGTCGGCGACTTCGCCGTGCTGGGCGGGCTCTCGGCGGTGCATCAATGGGTGCGGATCGGGTCGCACGCCATGGTGGGCGGCATGACCGGGGTCGAGCGCGACGTGATCCCCTTTGGCTCGGTGCTGGGCAACCGGGCGCATCTGGGCGGGCTCAACGCCGTGGGGTTGAGGCGCCGCGGCTTCGATCGCGAGGCGATCCGGACGCTCCGCCTCGCCGCCGACCGGCTGTTCGAGGAGGAGGGCCCGATGCCCGAGCGCGCCGCCCGCCTCGCCGCCGCCTTCCCCGGCAGCGAGGCGGTGGCGGAACTGGTCGCCTTTGTCGCGGCCGAGAGCCGGCGCCAGTACTGCATCCCCCGCACCCGCCGCCTCTCCGAGGCCGGGGAGGCGTGAGCCCGGAGGCCCTCAGTGGCGCGCCAACGGGCGAACCCGAGCCCACCGAGCCTGCAGGCGCCTCCGCCGTGCCGGCTGCGGCGCCCGCCGGCGCAGGTGCCGCAGCCGGCACGGCGGAGGCCCCTGGCGCGCCGGGCGGGACGCTGGCCATCGTCGCCGGCACCGGGGCGCTGCCCCGCGAGATCGTCGGGGCATGCCGCGAGGCCGGCCGGCGCTACCTGCTGGTGCTCTTCCCCGACTGCGAGGCGGCGTGGATGGCGGCGCATCCGCGCCAGCATCACCGGTTCGAACGGGTGGGCGCCCTCTTCCGCGGACTGGGCGCGGCGGGCGTGGACGAGGTGGTCTTCGCCGGCGCCATGCACCGACCGCGGCTGCGTCCCTGGACCGCCGACCTGACCGCGCTGGCGCTGCTGCCGCGGGCGCTGGCGCTGCTGGCCAAGGGCGACGACGCGATGCTGCGGGGCTTTGCCGCGATCTTCGAACGGCGCGGGATCCGGCTGACGGGCCCGGCCGCGATCCTCGGCACCCGCGCGACGCTGCCCGAGGGGCCGCTGGGGCGGCGGGCGCCGGGGCCGGGCGACTGGGCCGATGCGCGCCGGGCCGCGGCCATCGTGCGCGCGCTGGGACCGCTGGACGTGGGCCAGGGGGCGGTGGTGGCGAACGGCCTCTGCCTCGGCATCGAGGCGATCGAGGGTACGGACATCATGCTCGCCCGCGTCGCCGCGCTGCCGCCCGGGCGCCGTCGCCGCGCGCCGCCGCCCTCGGGCGTGCTGGTCAAGATGCCGAAACCCGGCCAGGACCGCCGTCTCGACATGCCCGCCATCGGCCCGGACACCGTGCGGGCGGCCAAGGCCGCGGGGCTGCGCGGGATCGTGGGGCTCGCGGGTGCGACGCTGGTGATCGATCGCGCCGAGACGGGGGCGGTGGCCGACGCGCTCGGCCTCTTCGTCGTGGGCGCGGGCGAGGCGGCGCTTGGCGGCGGGGACACGCCTTCGACGGGTCAGCCGCCGGCGCGGCTGTCGCCACCTTCGGCGCAGGGCGGGGGCCGGCCGTGAAGCGGCTGTTCGTGATCGCGGGCGAACCCTCGGGCGACAGGCTCGGGGGGGCGATCCTTGCGGCGCTGCGCGATCTCGCGCCGGGGCTGGAGGTGGCGGGCGTCGGCGGGCCGGCGATGGCGGCGGCGGGGCTGAGCTCGCTCTTCGACATCAACGAGACCTCGGTGATGGGCTTCACCGAGGTGGTCTCGCGCCTGCCCACCATCGCCGTCAGGATGCGCGAGACGACGGCGGCGGCGGTGGCCTTCCGGCCGGATGCGCTGCTGACGATCGACAGCCCCAGCTTCTCGCTCCGCGTCGCGGCGCGGATACGTCGGGCGCTGCCCCGGCCTGAGGGGCCGGTGACGGTGCACTATGTCGCGCCTTCGGTCTGGGCCTGGCGGCCGGGGCGGGCGGCGCGGATGGCGCGCCATACCGACCATGTGCTGGCGCTGCTGCCGTTCGAGCCGCCCTACATGCGGGCCGCCGGCATGACCTGCGACTTTGTCGGCCATCCGCTGGCGGGCCAGCCGGTGGCGAGCGCGGCCGAGGTCGCGGCGTTCCGGGCGGCGCACGGGCTGGGCAGGCGGCCGGTGCTGCTGGTGGCGCCGGGCAGCCGGCTGGGCGAGGTGCGCCGGCTGGGCGGGATCTTTGCCGACACGATCGACCGGCTGCGCCTCGACCGGCCCGACCTGGGCGTCATCGTGCCGGTGGCCGAGACGGTGGTGCCCGAGGTGACGGCGCGCTTTCCGGGCGCGGTGCTGGTGGCGCCGACGGTAGCGGGCGCCGAGCGGCGGGCGGCCTTCGGTGCGGCGGACGTGGCGCTGCTCAAGTCCGGCACGATCACGGTCGAGGCGGCGGCGGCGGGGGTGCCGCAGGTCGCGGCCTACCGCGCCTCGACGATCAGCGCGGCGATCGCGCGGCGGCTGCTCCGCATCGACACGGGCAACCTGGTGAACCTGTCTGTCGGCTGGGAGAGCGGCGCGCGCCCGGTGCCGGAGTTCTACCAGGAGGCCTGCACGCCGGACCGGCTGGCGGGCGCGCTGGCGCCGCTCTTCGCCGACGGGCCCGCGCGCGCGGCGCAGGTCGAGGCGGCCGGCGCGGCGATGGCGGCGCTCGGCCGAGGCGGGGCGCCGCCGGGAGAGCGGGCGGCGCGCTCGCTCCTGGCCGCGGTGGCCGCGCGCCAGGGGGGCTAGAGCATTCTCCAGCCAGACTGGCTCAGTCTGGCGACAAGAAAATGCGGCAGACAAAACACCGTAGAGCGCGAGACCTGACGCAGTCAGGTCGGCAAGCGCTCTACGGCACGGGCGTCAGCGGCGGGAACCAGGGCAGGGTGGCGAGCGGCGGGAGCAGCCAGGCGACCCACTGGTGGTTGACGAACTGGGCGACGAAGACCTGGGCGACGATGGCGAAGCTGGCGGTCCACAGGACCGCGCTCTGCAGCACGTGGCCGAGGCCGGCGACCGGCCCACGGCGGGGGCCGCCGGCCTCGACGGCCAGGCTGGCGCGGGCGTGCAGGCGCGCGGCCCGGCGGCGGAGCACGATCAGCGCGAGCACCAGGTAGGCGGTGGCCAGCAGGCGGTAGACATTGGCGAAGGCCTCGACCCCGGCCTCGTTGCGGGCGGTGAAGCCGGGGCTCCAGTCCTCGACGAAGACCGGCAGGCCCTTGAGCGCGAAGAGCGGCAGGGCGGCGAGCGCCGTCGCGACCATCAGCGCCGCGTAGCGCCAGCCGGCGGCGCGGATCAGCCGCGAGACGTCGCGGCGGGCGAAGAACGCGCTCATCCGCCCCTCGGCCGCCTGGTGGGCGAGCGCCATGGGCAGGCGGGCGAGCAGCGGCAGGGCGAGCGCGACGCCCGTCAGCGCGACGGTGGGGCCGACCCAGGACTGCTCGTAGCCCTTGTTGAACGAGTTCTCCCACCCGCCCCACCAGGCGAGGAGCCAGAGCAGCGTGAACGGCAGCGTGCCGGCGAGCAGGGTCGCAAGGGCGGCCAGCCCGTCGCGGAGGTTCTGCCACAACCCGCCGAGGAGGCGTGCGGTGCGGCCCTGGGCCGTGCCCGGATCGGCGGTGAGCCAGCCGGGGAGGGGGGCGCGGCGGGGCAGGGCCTCGGCGGTCGAGAGGCGGCGGCGGGCGAGGCCGTCCTCGGCGCGCATGAGGCGCATGAGCCAGCCGAGGACCAGCACGGCGCCGAGCGGGTGGAGCGCCAGCAGGACGGCGACGGCCCGGCTCAGGAGGCCGCCGAGCGCCGGGACGAGCCCGCGCGGGGGCGCGAGGGGGGCGGCCGGCGCCTCGGCCGTGGCGCTCACGCGAAGATCTCCTCCAGCGCGCCGGTCTCGGTCCGGCCCGCGGGGAAACCCATGGCGGCGGCGAGGGTGGCGGCGATGGCGGTCTGGTCGACGGGCTTGTCCAGCACCCGGCCACGCGCGATGCCGGGGCCCACGAAGAGCGCGAAGATCTCGCGGGCCGAGGCGGTGTTGAAGTGGTGCTGGTAGGGCACGCTCATCAGCGGGTTCGCGTCGCGCCCGCAGTCCGGCACGATGCAGAACAGCGTGCGCCCCGCGTAGTCCGGATCGGCGGCGACGGTATCGACCAGCCGCTCAAGCCCCTGGTCGATGCGCGCGATCGCGCGGGTGTAGTGCGAGGCATTGCCCCAGTGGACGTAGTCCGGGTCCTGGTAGTTGATCATCATCAGCCGGGGCCTGAGATCGCGGATCGCCCAGATCGCGAGCTCGGTCAGCGCAGCGTCCCCGCGCGGGTTCCTGAGCCCTGTCTCGCCCCAGTAGGCCCGCCAGCGCGCCCACATCGCGTCGATCTCGGCCGACTGGGCGGGGGCGTCGCGCATCGCCTTGGCCTCGAGCTTGGCGAGCGCCTCGGCGTCGGCGGCGATCTCGGCATCGGTGCCGCGGCCCTCGGCCAGGCGGGCGGCGAGCAGCCAGCGCTTGAAGCGGTAGAGGCTGAGCACCTCGCTGCGGAAGGCGACACCGTGGCTGGGGTGGAGGCCGTAGGCGAGGAACTCCTCCTGCAGCCGGTCCTCGCCGTTCACCAGCAGCGCCTGGTGGGCGGGGATGTCGAAGGCGCGGCGGAAGTATTCGAAGAGCGTCGGCTCGAGCGGCTCAAGCCGGTCGATCGGCCCCTGCGAGAGGTCGCGATAGGCGCGGTAGCGGCCGGTGAGGATGTTGAGCGTGCCCTCGGCATGGCTGGTGTCGACACCGTCGAGCTGGGCGATGGTGAGCCGCGGCACCAGCACCCCCTGCGGCGCGAGGCGATGCAGGAAGTAGGGCGCCCAGGTGGTGTCGGGTTCGATGGTCTCGCGCCGGCGCACGCCGCCGCCGAAGCGCACGATGATGACGTTGGGTCCGCGATAGGCGGGGGCCGCCACGGCACGGGGCGCGGCGGCGAGGCCGGTTGCGGCGAGCGCGCCGGCCGTAAAGCGACGTCGGTCGATCCCGGTCATGCGTCAACCATACACCGAACAGCGCCGCCGCCCCAGCACGCAGGGC
>JBCBPG010000004.1:0-21405 GCA_039820865.1 Pseudomonadota bacterium | reverse complement strand
CGCCGTTGGTCGGCGCGATGCTCTCGGCGTAGATGCCCGTCTGGTTGTCGGCCGTGCCGTAGATGCTCGGCGCCTGGATATCGACCGTGCCGGCCGAGACGCTCACGGCGGTCGCGCCCGCGGCCGTAATCGTCACGTAGTCGGTCTGGTCGTCGGTATACAGCGTCATCGAGCCGCCGGCCGGGGCCGACAGGTCGATCGCCGTCGCCTCGGCCGTGTTGACGTCGATCCCCGCGCCCAGCGTGACCGTCAGATCCTCGACCGCGTAGGTGATGCCGTTGGCAAAGGTCGGGAAGTCGGCGTCGGCCGCGTCGCAGGTCACCGCGCCGCCCGCCGGCGCGCCGCACTCCTGCTGCGAGAAGGCCGGCATCGGCGTGAAGACCAGCGCCATCGCGATCGCCGCGCCCGAAGCCCCGAGGACCATGCCACGCCGGGTCCTGGGCGGCACCGAGGTGACGATCCAGTTAAGGCGGAGACCACGACGGCCGCGGCGGGCAAGACGCGAAGGGCTGCTCTTCGACATGCGGAGGGCTCCTCGGAGACTGGGCGCTATGCCCGATCTGTTAAGAGGTGCCCATGCGGGAGGCAAATGCTTTCAGGGGTTTCCCTCCCCCAGAGCCAAGGTGTCGGGTCCTGTTGCAGCGATGCCGCAGCCAGTCGGTAGAGAAACGCCGCCGAAGCGGCGGAAGACACGCGAAAAATCCGCGTCGATACTACCTAGAGGCGCAATAGAATCGTCATATGCCGATGAGACTTGCGACGGTTTTGTGAGCGCAAACAACCTAACGTCAACCAGCCGCCGCGGCACACAACCAAAACGTGTGACGATGAAGCCCGAGCACGCAGTGCGCGAGACCTGCCCGGAGGCCGCCGGGGGGGGGGATCAGCTGCCGCCGAGCGGTCCCAGCCTGATCAGGCGGTCGTGCAGCGAGCGGCTGCGTCTCAGCCGGCTCTCGAGCACGTTGAGCAGCCCGTCCAGGTCGCGCCGCTCGAGCATCGCGACGACCTGGCTGCAGGACGAGACCAGCAGGTCCAGCGGGTCCGGCAGGGGATGCTCGCCGCCCCGCAGCCGCGAGACGCTCACCGCGATCCGGCACTCCTCGCGCATGAGCTGGCTGTTGCCGCGGGCGAGGAAGCTGTTGCGCGCCATCTGGGCCGCGCCCTCCATCACGTCGAGATAGCGCGCGGCGCGCATCTCCAGCGGCCCATGCTCGGTCACCGCGATCGCGGCCTGCACCAGACCGCGCAGATGCGCCAGGTCGAACGCATCGATGCGGCTGACGATCAGGCTGAAGAGCGCGGGATAGGCGGTGCCGGCGGCCTCGAAGAAGGCGTCGATCCCATCGGGCGTGACCGAGGGCGCGCAGGCCCCGCGTCCGCGCTGGTGGTCGGCCGACCCCTCGGCGACGAGATGGGCACAGATCTCGCGGATCGGCGTGCGCGAGACGCCGAACTCCTCGGCCAGCGCCTCCTCGTCTATCGGTGAGCCGGGCGCGATCGCACCGGTCAGGATCTTCAGTCGGATCCGCGATCGGATGTCTTCCTTCCGGCTGACACGCCGTGCCGCGCCGTCGCGCATCCCCTCGTTTCGCCGCCAGGCTCGCATGGCAACCTCGTCGTAAAATTCTGCCGCGAATTCATCGGACACTCAGGAAACATAAACCTTGTCGTCATGACTGTGACAACAATCACAGTCCTAAGGTACCCGCGCGCTGTCCCGGAACCGGACAGATTGCAGATGCGACCCCTTGTGATTCCATCAACTTAGACCGTTATCCAACCAATCATGATGGCTTCTAATGTTCGATTAGAAGGGCTGATTGCAACAAGCGCGCGAACGGTCTCGATCGGAAACAAGTAGGTTTCGCATTTACTTCGGACTGATCGGCCAATGCTTTCAAGACATGCATGAACCAAGTCCGGGAGAACAGGCGACGCCATGATGATTCGTCCGGATGACGCGGGACACGACCTGCCCCGCGGTGCGCGGGCATGCCTCGCCGCTCTCGCCGGCGCTGATCACTCTGCTAGAACAGGGCGGCTGAACCAGGGCGGACCCCCGTCCCCGTTGGCCCGCGATGGCCCCACCCGGATGCCCTCCCCAGGGCCCCCATGATGGCCCACAGATGGACGGAGACCACCATGCCCGAGGACACGACCACACGGCATACCCCGCCGGCCGAGGACGCCGCCACCGTGCTCGACACCGTGCCGCCGCCCTTCCGCGTCGTCGAGACGGCCTGGATCCCGATGCCCGATGGCGCGCGGCTGGCCGCGACGCTCTGGCTGCCGCTCGACGCCGAGGAGACGCCCGTCCCCGCCATCCTCGAATACCTGCCCTACCGCCGACGCGACGTGAAGGCGGTCCGCGACCACACGACCCACGCCTACTTCGCCGCCCATGGCTATGCCGGCGTGCGCGTCGACATGCGCGGCACGGGCGACAGCGACGGCGTGCTGGAGGACGAGTACAGCGAGCAGGAGCTGGCCGACGGCCAGGCGATCCTGGCCTGGCTGGCCGCGCAGCCCTGGTGCACCGGGCGCGTCGGGCTCTACGGCATCTCCTGGGGCGGCTTCAACGGGCTGCAGCTCGCCGCGCTCAACCCGCCCGAGCTCGGCGCCGTCGTCACCGTCGCCTCCTCGGACGACCGCTATGCCGACGACATCCACTACATGGGCGGCTGCCTCCTGCTCGAGCATCTGTCCTGGTCGGCCACCATGCTCGCCTTCAACGCCTGCCCGCCCGACCCGGCCGTGGTGGGCGCAGGCTGGCGCGCGATGTGGCACCAGCGGCTCGAGGCGAACCGGCCGTGGCTGACGCAATGGCTGGCCCACCAGCGCCGCGACGCCTTCTGGGAGCGCGCCTCGGTCTGCGAGGACTATGCCGCCATCCGCGCGCCCGTCTTCGCCGTCGGCGGCTGGCGCGACGGCTATCCCAACACCGTCTTCCGCCTGGTCGAGCATCTCTCCTGCCCGGTGCGCGGGCTGGTCGGCTCCTGGGCGCACCGCTTCCCCCATCTCGACGGCCCGGGCCCGGCGATCGATTTCCTCGGCGAATGCCTCGCCTGGTGGGACCGCTGGCTCAAGGGCATCGAGAACGGGGCCGAGAACGCGCCCGCGATGTGCGCCTGGATGCTCGACCCCTCCTCGCCGCTCGACGACAGCGCGCCGGGGCGCTGGGTCAGCGACACCGCCTGGCCGCCCGCGGGTCTCGCCCCCAGCCCCTACGCGCTCGGCCCCGGCCGCCTGGTCCCCGGCGACGCGCCCGCGGCGGGCGAGGACGACGTGCTGACGATCCCCGCGCCGCTGGCCGCCGCCTTCCATGCCGGGCGCTGGTGCGCCTACGAGGAGGATGTCGACCTCGCCGGCGACCAGCGCATGGACGACGGGGCCGCGCTGGTGTTCGAGACCGCGCCGCTCGCCGAGGACGTCGAGGTCCTCGGCGCGCCCCTCGTCACGCTGGCGCTGGCCTGCGACAGGGGGCAGGCCATGGTGGCTGCCCGGCTCTCGGCCGTCGCGCCCGACGGCACGGTCGAGCGGATCAGCTATGGCGTCCTCAACCTCTCCCAGCGCGAGAGCCGTGCCGAGCCGCAGCCCCTCACCCCCGGCCGGCGCGAGACGGTGACGGTCACGCTCAAGGTCGCCGGTCGCCGGATCGCGGCGGGCGAGCGGCTGCGCCTCGCCCTCACCGCCGGCTACTGGCCGCTGGTCTGGCCCGCGCCCGAGCCCGCGGCGCTCAGCCTCTGGCCCGCCGCCTCGCGGCTCACGCTGCCCGTTCGGCCACGCCGCGCCGGCGATGGCGCCACCTTCGGCCCGGTCCGCCGCTGGGCCGCACCCGCGCATACCGTGCTGGCCCCGGCCGAGCGCCAGACCCGCGTGACGATCGACACGCTGACCCGCGAGGTGGCACTGGAGATCGTCAACGACGCCCCGGTGATCCGCCACGACGGCCACGGCATGGTCTTCGCCAACCCTTGCCGCGAACGCTATGCCCATCGCGCCGAGGACCCCGACAGCCTCGTGGCCGAGGTTCGCAACGACCGCCACTTCCGCCGCGACATCGAGGGCGCCGAGCGCCTCGACATCCGCATCGAGACCCGCTCGCGCCTCACCGCCAGCCCCACGCACTGGTGCCTGGCGACGACGGTCGAAGCCTATGAGGGCGAGACCCGCGTCTTCTCCCGCACCTGGGACGACCGCATCGAGCGCGACCACATGTAGGTCACGACACCCCGCCGGCAGCGGCCGTGACGCAGAGGACGGGGGCCTGCGGAGCGTTTCACGCCCCTCCGGCGCCCCCCGCCGTCTCAGGGAGCCCCACGGCCCGGGGCAGAGACCGGCCCCGCCACGCAGAAACCCCGCAGGACCCATCGCGGCGACCAGCCGCGATTCCGCCTGGCTCAGCGGGCGCGGCGACGGGCACGCTCCAGCATGAAGAGCTCGCTCGCGTTCTCGGCGCTGACATAGCCCGCCAGCCGCCCGGCCGTGTCCACCACCGCCGCCGCGCGCGCCGGATGGGCATAGATCGCCTCCATCACCCGCTCCAGCGGCGCCTCGGCCGCCACCTCCGGCACGCCCGTCTCCATGAAGTCGCGCACCGGCGTCGCGGGCCCGCCCGCGCCCATCGCCTCGATCAGCTTCTTGCGCGTCACCATGCCGCCGAGCCGCCCGTCCGCCCCGATCACGGGAAACTCCTGCTGCGTCGTCAGGATCAGGAGCCGCCCCGCCTCCTCGGCCGTCGCCGCCGGGCCGAGGCTCTCGAAACGCGCGATCATCGCGTCCCGCGCGACATGGCCCGAGGTATCGGCACGCATCGTCTCATGGCTGCTCTCCGCCTCGGCCGCGAAGAACATGAAGACCGCGATCAGCACCAGGAACGGGTTGTAGAAGAGCCCGACCAGCGCGAACAGCACCGCGGTGGCCTGCCCCACCCGCGCCGCCACCGTCGTCGCCCGGTCGCGCCGCATGAAGAACCCCAGGAGCGCGCGGAAGATCCGCCCGCCATCCAGCGGGAAGGCGGGGATCAGGTTGAAGACCACCAGGATGATGTTGACGAAGGCAAGCTGCGCCTGCAGCGAATGCCCCGCCGCCTGTGGCGCCGTCACCGACGCGGGATCGACCCGCACCTCCAGCAGCAGGATCAGCGCCGCCGCGATCACCACGTTCACCAGCGGCCCCGCGATCGCGACCACCAGCTCCTGCACCGGCTTCTCGGGCATGCGCTCCAGCCGCGCGAGCCCGCCGATCGGCAGCACCGTGATCTCGGGCGTGCGGATGCCGTAGCGCTGCGCAGCCACCACGTGGCCCAGCTCGTGCAGCACCACGCAGACGAAGACCAGCACGACGAAGAGCACGCCCTCGGCCGCCGCCGCGATGCCGCCCTGCGGATAGTAGCTCACCGCGATCCAGATCAGGAGCAGGAAGAAGGTCAGGTGCAGCCTGAGCGCCGTGTCGCCAAGCTGCAGGATCTTCACGGACCAGGACACCGATCACCCTCCACGTCGCGGGCCAGTCCGCCCGAACACCATAGATGGCAGCGCGAGCGCCGACGTGAAACCCGCCGGCGCCCGCAGGAGCACCAACAGGGCGGCAGATAGCCTGCCACGTCGCGCTGCCCCCTTGCGCTCTGGCGTCCGGATGCGAGGATTGCGGCATTGGTAGGGCGCGGCAGGGCATGCCGCGCGCGGTGGGGCGCAGAGGGCCGGATTGAGGACATCGTCGCGGATGATCACGGTTCACCCATGCTGAACCCGCCGCGCCTCGTGGCACGGCTGGTCGCGCGCCACCATGCCGCGGCGCTGCGCCGAGCCTTCGCGCCTGCCGGGGGCACTGCGCCCGGTGCCTCGGCGGCACAAAGCGGCGCCCCGGGGCATCGCCACCCCGCCGTCCAGGCCAGCGAGGCAAACGGCGCCTCTCCCCCTGGCGCCCCTCCCCCTGGCGCCCCGCCATCAGGCACGCCGCGGTACCGCATCGCGCAGCGCGGGGGCGACGCCTCCGCAGGCGAGCCGGCGATCGGCGCTCCGCCGTCGCATCCCGGTGCCAACGCGCACCCGCTCCCGGTCGAGACCGCGGCCGTCATGCTCGCCGACATCGCCCGCTTCGCGCTCGAGGGGATGGGCCGTGCCGATGCGCCCTATCACGACGCCGACCACGTCGTGGCCGTCTCCGAGGCCGCGCGCCTCATCGTCGCCGGCCGCCATGCCGCGGGCGAGGCGGTCGGGGTCGAGGACTGGCTCCACATGGTGGCCGCCGCGCTGATGCACGATCTCGGCTATGTCCGCGGGCTCTGCCCGGGCGACGGCGAGGGACGCGTGATGACCGGCTGCGGCGAAGCGTCGGTCGCGATGCCCGAGAGCGCGACCGATGCCTGGCTTGCACCCTACCATGTCGACCGGGGCATCCGCGTGGCGCGGGCGCGATACACCGGCGTCGCGGGCCTCGATGTCGACCGCCTTGCCCGGGCGATCGACGCCACCCGCTTCCCGCCGCCGCACGGGCGCGGGGCGGCGGCGGGGGCTGCGGCCGACGGAACCGAGCCCGGGCTCGTGCGGGCGGCCGACCTGATCGGCCAGTTCGCCGATCTCCACTACCCGCGCAAGGTCGCCGCCCTCTATGCCGAGTTCGCCGAGACCGGCGAGGCGGCGGTCCAGGGCTATGCCTCGCCCGCCGACATCTGGTCGGGCTTTCCGGCCTTCTTCGAGACCGTGGTGGCCCCGCGCATCGGCCCCGCCCTGGCCTATCTCGACCGCACGGCCGAGGGCCGCGCCTGCCGCGCCCGGCTCGAGCTCAACCTGTCGCGCGCCCGCGCCGGCGCCCCCCGCCACGTCGTCGAGTGAGACGCCCCACCCGCCCGCCCGCGTCTCACTCGACGACGTGGCGGGGGGCGCATCTCTCAACGCTGGCCGTGGTCCTCTCCCTGGCCCTCTCCCTGGCCCTCTCCCTGGCCCTCTCCCTGGTCAGGGGCGTGGAGGAAACCGCTCGCCACGCCGGGATCCCGCAAGACTCATCGCGGCGACCAGCCGCGATTCCGCCTGGCCGGGCACCCCGGCGCGCGACCGCGACGGCTTGACCTTCCCGCCCGCCCGCTGCACCGACGCGCGGCGGGCGCGCGCGGCGCCCCGGCGGGAGCGCCATGGCGAACGACGGCAACGTAGCGGGGACCAGGGGCGGCGCGGCACCCGCGGCGAAGGGCGGCCGCGCGCTCCTCGACAGCCGCAGCCTGATCATCAGGCTCCTGAGCGAGAACGCCCGCGCCTTCTGGCCGGGCTATGCCGCCGCCTTCACGCTCATGGCCATCGTCGCCGCGACGACCGGGCTCAGCGCCTGGATCATGCGCGACGTCATCAACCAGCTCTTCGTCGACCGCGACGGCGAGGCCATCCGCTGGATCGCCATCGCCGTCGCCGCGATCTTCATCACCAAGGGCGCGGCCATGTACGCCCAGGCGGTCATCCTCAACCGCATCGGCAACGCCGTCGTCGCCCGCGTCCAGCGCCGCCTCTTCGACCGCGTTCTCGCCCAGCGCCTCGACTTCTTCGACGCCTTCCCCGTGGGCGACCTCGCCACCCGGCTCAGCCACAACGCCACCGCCGCGCGCCACGCGCTCAACGCCCTCGTCACCGGCCTCGGCCGCGACGCGCTGACGGTGGTCGCGCTGGTCGTCGTGATGATCGTCCAGGACCCGCAGCTCTCGCTGATCGCCCTCGTCATGGCGCCGCCCGCGATCTGGGGCGTCTCGACGCTCATCCGGCGCGTCAAGAAGATCGCCAGGGCCGAGTTCGTCTCGCTCACCCAGATCGTCTCGACGGTGCAGGAGACCGTGCTCGGCATGCGCGTCGTCCAGGCCTTCGGGCTCGAGGACCGGATGCGCGCGCGCATGGGCGCCGCGATCGAGGACGTCCGCCGCCGCGCCGACAGCCTCGCCGTCATGCAGACCGCGCCCATTCCGCTGATGGAGACGCTGGCGGGTCTCGTGATCGCCGCCGTCATCCTCTACGCGGGCGAGCGCGTCGTCGCCGGCACCTCGGATCCCGGCGCCTTCTTCTCGTTCCTGACCGCGCTCCTCCTCGCCTACGATCCGGCCCGGCGCGTCGCCCAGATGTCGGTGACGCTGCGCAATCACCTGGTCGGCGTCGAGCTGATGTACGACCTGCTCGACCGCGAGCCGAAGCTCGCCGAGGCGCCCCACGCCCGCCCCCTCGCCGTCACCGCCGGCGAGGTCCGCCTCGAGGCCGTCGCCTTCCGCTATGCCGAGCGCGAGGGTCGGGCGAGCGCCGAAGGCGCCGGCGCTCCCACCGAGGGTGCCACCGCCGACGGCTCGCCCGCCACCGCCGTAGAAGAGCCCCGCGCCCAGGGCGCCCCGGCCCTCGAGGCCATCACGCTGACGGCCGAGGCAGGCAAGGTCACCGCCCTCGTCGGCCCCTCGGGCGCCGGCAAGTCGACCGTCTTCGCCCTGGTCGAGCGCTTCTTCGACCCCGATTCCGGCCGCGTCACCATCGACGGCCAGGACATCCGCGAGACCACCCTGCCGTCGCTCCGCGCCGCCCTCGCCCATGTCGGCCAGGAGGCCTTCCTGTTCGACACCACCGTGGCCGAGAACATCCGCCTCGGCCGCCCCGGGGCAGACGATGCCGCGATCCGCGCCGCTGCCGAGGCCGCCAACGCCCACGCCTTCATCGAGGCGCTGCCCCAGGGCTATGACACGCCCCTCGGCGAGAACGGCGCACGGCTCTCGGGCGGCCAGCGCCAGCGCCTCGCCATCGCCCGCGCGATGCTGCGCGAGGCCCCGATCCTGCTCCTCGACGAACCGACCTCGGCCCTCGACGCCGAGACCGAGGCCCGCGTGGCCGAGGCGCTGCGCCGTCTCATGAAGGACCGCACGACGCTGGTCATCGCCCACCGCCTCGCGACCGTGCGCGACGCCGACATGATCCACGTGCTCGATGCCGGCAGGGTCGTGCAGTCCGGCACCCACGACGCGCTGATCTCCGAGGGCGGCCTCTACGCCCGCCTCCACGCCCTGCAGTTCCGCGGCGCCTGAGCTGCGGGGAGACGGCGCCAGCCCGCCAGACCCCGAACGCCCGGCTGCTCAGGGTCCGGCGACAGGCGCGTCAATCGTCCGGTGCCAGCGCCGTGACCGGCGGCGTTGCGCGTGCCCGCTGTGCAGCGTTCGGGAAATCGTCACCTCTCGATGACAAGACTGACGCGGGTGGGAGCGGCGCTTGCGGAAATACGGCGCGGCGCACTGGACCGCAGGCCGGATCGGCCTCAGGCGCGGCGTGCGGTGCGCCGTGGCGGGGTGACCTCGATCAGCGTGGCGCGCTCCCCCTTGGCGGTGGCGACAGCCTCGGTGGCGGCCTCCAGCCGGGCGGTCTCGGCCTCGGGCAGGCTCGCTGCCGCGGATGCGCCGGCCGCGCCCGCCACGCCGGCCTGCCCCGCATGGCCTGCCGGCAGCCCGCCGCGGCCCAGCCGCTCGTCCAGCGCCAGCCGGCGCATCGCCGTCAGGTTCGCCTCCAGGAGCCGCCGGTTCATCGCGATCGCGTCCGCCAGCAGCGCCAGCGCGAAGGCCAGCGTCCCGGCCAGGATCAGCACCCCGCCGAGGACCAGCGACTGCAGGTGCCCACCGCCGTCGCCGAGCGCATAGAACACCAGGAACCGCAGCACCGGCAGCGCCCCCACCAGAACCAGCACCGCCCCGATCGCCGAGAACAGCGTGAGCGAGCGGTACATCACGTAGGCCCGCACCAGGGTCACGCCCTGGCGCGAGAGGAAATGCGGGATCGAGCGGAAGAGCCGCGAGGGCCGCGTCTGCGCGCGCACCCTGACCGGCACCGAGGCGACGACCAGCCCGGTCGCGCCGGCCTGGATGATCGTCTCGATCGTGTAGCTGAAGCGGCTCATGACGTTGGTGCGGATCGCGGCCTCGCGCGAATAGGCGCGAAAGCCCGATACCGCGTCGCGCACGTCGAGCCCCGAGATCGAGCGGATCACGCCCGACCCGACCCGCTGCAGCATCTTCTTGAACGGCGAGAAATGCTCGATCGTCTCGGTCTGGCGGTCGCCGATGGCCACGTCGGCCCGGCACTCGACGATCGGGCGGACGAGGTCGGGAATGCAGGCGCCGTCGTACTGGTTGTCGCCGTCGGTATTGACGATGATGTCGGCACCACGCTCGAGAGAGGCCTCGAGCCCCCGTGCGAAGGTCGCCGCCAGCCCCATGTTGGCGGTGTTGCGCACCACGTGGTCGGCACCGGCGGCCCGCGCCACCTCGGCCGTGCGGTCGGTCGAGCCGTCGTCGACGATCAGCACCTCGACCGCGTCGATCCCCTCGATCGCGCGCGGAATGTCGGCGATCGTCCGCGCGATCGTCGCTTCCTCGTTGAAGCAGGGTATCTGGACGATCAGCTTCACGGCCGGTCCCTCGCAACGCCATGCCCGACCGCTGTCCCGATCCGGCATGGCGCTTCTGCGCCCCGATTGTGGCAGGGGCGCGGCGCGCCTCAGCCGCCTCGCCCGCCCCTCATCCGCCCCTCACGCTCCCCGGGGGTAGCGCTGGCGCTCCTCGACGACGTTCAGGTCCATGTGGTTGCGCATGTAGCGCTCGGAGGCGCGCTGCAGCGGCTGGAAGTCCCAGGGGAAGTACCCGCCGCGCCTCAGCGCCTCGTAGACCACCAGCCGGCGCGCCTGGCTGTCGCGCACCTCGGCGTCGTAGGCGGCGAGGTCCCAGCGCCGGTCGGCCTCGGCGCGGAGCGTGGCCAGGGCCTCGGCGGCCGCCCCCTCCGCCCGTCCGGCGAGGTTGTCCATCTCGCGCGGGTCGGCCTCGAGGTCGAAGAGCTGCTCGGGATCCAGCGCGCAGCGGACGTACTTCCACCGCCCCGATCGCAGGCCGACCAGCGGCGCCTCCGACGCCTCGGCCGCGTATTCCATCGCCACGGGCGTCTCGCGCGACCCGCCCGCCGCGACGCCCAGCAGGCTCTCGCCGTCGGTCCAGGGCCTCACCTCGGCGAGGTCGATGCCGGCCAGTGCCGCCAGCGTCGGGGTGACGTCGATGGTCGAGACCGGCGCATCGACGCGGCCCGCCGGCAGCCCGGGCGCCGCAAGCATCAGCGGCACCCGCGCCGAGCCCTCGAAGAACGACATCTTGAACCAGAGGCCGCGCTCGCCCAGCATGTCGCCGTGGTCGGAGACGAAGAGGATCACGGCCTCCTGGCCCGTCGCCTCCAGCGCGTCGAGCAGGGTGCCGATCTTTTCGTCGAGATAGCTGATGTTCGCGAAGTAGCCGCGGCGCGCCCGGCGAATGTCCTCGTCGCCGATCTCGAAGGATCGCCAGTCGTTCGCGTCGAAGATGCGCCGGGAATGCGGGTCGTGGTCCTCGTAGGCCATTGCCGCCACCTCGGGCATCAGCCGCTCGCAGCCCTCGTAGAGGTCCCAGAACCGCTGGCGCGCGACATAGGGGTCGTGCGGATGGGTGAAGCTGACCGTCAGGCACCAGGGCCGCTCGTCATGGCCGCGCGCCAGGTCGTAGAGCTTCGCCAGGCCGTGATGCGCGACCTCGTCGTCGTACTCCATCTGGTTCGAGATCTCGGCCATGCCGGCGCCCGTGACGCTGCCGAGATTGTGGTACCACCAGTCGATCCGCTCGCCCGGGCGACGGTAGTCCGGCGTCCAGCCGAAATCGGCGGGGTAGATGTCGGTCGTCAGCCGCTCCTCGAAACCGTGAAGCTGGTCGGGGCCGACGAAATGCATCTTGCCGCTGAGACAGGTGTAGTAGCCGGCGCGGCGCAGGTGATGGGCATAGGTGGGGATGTCCGAGGCGAACTCGGCCGCGTTGTCGTAGACGCGCGTGCGCCGCGGCAGCCGGCCGGACATGAAGGACGCGCGGCCGGGCGCACAGAGCGGCGAGGCGGTATAGGTGTTGGCAAAGCGCACCGACCGCTCGGCCAGGCGGCGCAGGTTCGGCGCATGCAGCCAGTCCGCCGGGCCGTCGGGAAACAGCGTCCCGTTCAGCTGGTCGACCATGAGGATGAGGATGTTCGGACGGGCGGACATGGGGCCTCCTGACGGCGAGATGCGCGGACGCTGGCACGCACCGCCGCCTCTGGCCAGCATTGCCGCATGCCGAGGGTTGATCCCGCGGCCATGCCCCCCATCTTGGCGTCAACCTACCATCTGATAGGCCGCGACATGCGGCCCGCCGGACGAGGAGAGAGACGATGGAACTGAACAGCGACTTCACCCGCCGCGTCCTGGTGCGGGCCGCGGAGAACCCCTGGCGCCCCTCGCCGATGGCCGGCGTCGAGCGGCGGATGCTGGACCGCATCGGCGGCGAGGTGGCGCGCGCGACCACGATCGTGCGCTTCGCCCCGGGCGCCGAGTTCCACGCCCACACCCATGACGGCGGCGAGGAGTTCATCGTCCTCGACGGCGTCTTCGTCGACGAGCACGGCGCCTTTCCGGCCGGCAGCTACATCCGCAACCCGCCGACCTCGCACCACCACCCCTCGGCGCCGGAGGGCACGACGATCCTGGTCAAGCTGCACCAGATGCAGCCCGGGGACCGCAGCCATGTCCGCATCGACACCGGCAAGACGCGGCCCGTCGCTGTCGAGGGCCGGCCGGGCGTGCGTGTCCTGCCGCTCTTCAGCGACGGCCACGAGGACGTGCGGATCGAGACCTGGGAGGCGGGAGCGGCCGTGTCGCTGGACGCCCCGGCCGGCCTGGAGATCTTCGTCCTGTCAGGCGCGCTCGAGGCTGATGGCGACGCGATGGCCGGCTGGGACTGGCTGCGCGTGCCGCCGGGCGGGCGTGTCGAGGCGGTCGCCGGCCCGGAGGGTGCGCGCGTCTGGGTCAAGGCCGAGCATCTCGGCCCCAGGCTCGCCAGCGCCGCGGCGGAGTAGACGACGCCCCCCTTCCGCCGAAGGCGCCGGCGCCAGCCGCGCCGGAGGCCCCCGGACCCTGGCGCGAGGCGTTGGGCGCGGGGCGTGGGGCGAGCGTGGGCCGGCCCGGCCTCGCCCCGCCCACCCACCCGCTCGACCGGGCCGGCCCCGGCAGGGCACGGCGCGGTCGCGTGGCGGGGCGGGTCAGGTGGCGGGCAGCAGCCCTTCGGTCGCGGCGTCGTAGACGCGCGGGTCGTCGAGGGCACGCGACAGGATCATCGCGCCCTCGAGCCGCGCCAGCACCGCGAGCGCGCCGGCGCGCGGGTCGGCCACCGCCCCCTCGATCCCGCGCGCGAGGTGATCGGCGGTCCGCTCGAAGAACCGCCGCGCCGCGCGCGCCACCGACGGCGGCAGCACCGCGACCTCGGCGCCCAGGATCCCGCAGAGGCACATCTGGCGCGGCCGCCTGCCGTCGGCAGCGGGCTCGACCAGCGGATCGGCCTCGAGCCCCGCGCGAAAGGCATCGCGATAGGCCTCGACCAGCGCCGCACCCGTCGCGCCCGCCGGCAGGGCGGCGACGAAGCGGTCCGCATAGCGTTCGGCCAGCCGGGCGACCAGCGCCTCCTTGGTCGGGAAGTGGTGATGGACGCTGGCGCTCCTGATCCCGACATCGGCCGCCAGGTCGCGGAAGCTGAAGCCGTTGTAGCCGCCGACGCGCACCCGCCGCTCGGCCGCGTCGAGCAAGCGTTCGGCCGTCGGCGGGGCGGCCTGCGCGCCTTGCGCCACCTCGCCCGCCCGCGCGCTCACTGAAGCTCTCCGATCTGGCGGGTCGTCAGGTAGCCCGTGGCCGGATAGCCCTGGGCGCGCTGCCAGTCGGTGATCGAGGCACGCGTCTGGCCGCCGAAGATCCCGTCGATGAAGCCGTTGTAGAAGCCGAGCTCGCCGAGACGGCGCTGCAGCCGCCGCTTGGCCGATCGCGAGATCGACTGCTCCAGGACGGCGAGGACCTCGACATCGACCTCCTCCGGCTCGGCCTCGGGCGGTGCCGGGGCGACGGCTGTCACGGCCGGCGTCTGCGCCACCGCCTGCGCGGCCGCCTCGGGCTGCGCCGCCTCCTCCGGCGCCTCCGGCCCCTCCACTGGCGGGCGGCGGAGATAGACCGCGCCCTCCGGCAGGGCGGAGGTCGAGACCCCCTCGACCGCCGTCATCGCACGGATGAGCGCGCCGAGTTCGACAACCGCGTCGCGCCCTGCCGCCGACAGCACGCCGAGCAGCGGGTCCGACCGCCCCCGTTCGGCCAGCACAACGGGGCTGGCGCCCGCGCGCGCCGCCGGCGGCGTCGTCGCCAGCGACACGCCCTGGGGCAGCGCCGCGGCCGGCGCGCCGACGGCGACCATCACGCCACCGCCCTCGACCGCGCCGGCGGCCGCGCGGGCAAAGGCCGAGAGGGGCAGCGCACGGGTGAGCAGGTCGCTCGACCGGCGCAGGGTCGTACCCGCCGGCATCACGAAGGGCCGCCCCTCGAGTGCCACGACCGGGGCGTCGATATAGACCAGCGCCACGTCGGTATCGGCGGCGGCATCGGCGAAGCGGCGGAGCTGCGAGCGAAGCTCGGCGTTGTTCGGGTCGATCGCGCGGAGCGTGGCGGCGCCCAGCACCTGCAGGCTGGCCTGGACGGCATCGGCGCGCGCCCCCCCACTCTCGCCGGTCGAGACGACGAGGGCGACGATGCCGGCAGCCTCGCCCTGCCGGGGCTGGGCCGCCACCCTGTCGGCACCCGTCAGCGGCGCGAGCGCGAGGCAGAGCGCCAGCAGCGCCCCGACGGCGACCCGGCGCAGCCTCCGGCGTCCGGGCCCGGCGCTGCGCAGAGCCCCCGGCAGCGTCCCCGTCATCCGCGCCTCCACCCGTTCCGCCCGTTCCGCCATGCCGCCCGCTCCCGCATCCGTGATCGCGCCGTCAGCCTGCCGGCCCCCGCGACGCTGAAACCAGGCTGAGGCCCCAGGCGCAGTCTTCTCGTGAACGGCGTTGTGCCACAAGATGACCGGGGCTGGATCACGGGGATCTTTACGCGGAGCGCCTAAACCGGCGGTCAATGGCGGCGCCGGCGCGACGCGGGGCCACGGATCAACGGCCCGCGCCGGGTGGCCGGCGACGGAAAGACAGCGCCGCCGGGGCGGGCAAGTCGGGGCGGGCAAGGGGAGCAGACACCATGGGCCTTCGTACCAAGTTCAACGCCGTCCTGCTGGTCGCCTGCCTGGTCGGCATGGGCGCGGCGACGCTGCTCACCTACCGGGTGGCCGAGCGTCAGGCGCTGGACGAGATCGAGCAGGAGATCGCGCTCATCCGCGCCAACGCGCTCGCGGTGCGCCACTATACCGCAAGCGGCATCACCCCGCTGCTGCAGGACGATGCCGACATCCTGTTCCTGCCGCACAGCGTGCCGTCCTTCGCGGCGCAGACGGTCTTCGCCAGGTTCCAGGAGAGCAACCCGGACTACTACTACAAGGAAGCGGCGCTGAACCCGACCAACCCGGACGACCTGGCCGACCCCTGGGAGGAGACGCTGATCGCCACGCTCCGCGCCAACCCGGAGATGGAGCGCATCTCGACCGTGCGCACGACCGAGGCGGGGCCGTTCTATACCGTCGCCTACCCGTTCCGGATCCAGAACGAAGCCTGCCTCGCCTGCCATTCGACGCCGGACGTCGCCCCGGCCCCGATGGTCGACCTCTACGGCCCCGTGAACGGGTTCGGCTGGCAGATGGGCGAGGTGATCGGCGCGCAGGTGATCTCGGTGCCGATGACGCTGGCCGGCGAGCGGGCGCAGCAACAGGTGGTGGTGCTGCTCGCCGCGCTCGGCTCGGCCTTCCTGCTGGTGCTGCTGATCACCAACTGGCTGCTCAGCCGGATCGTCATCCGACCCGTCGTCGCGATGTCCGAGATCGCCGAACGCGTGAGCCTGGGCGACTTCTCTCAACCGGAATACGTCAAGCCCGGCTCGGACGAAATCAGCTCGCTGTCGAAATCCTTTAACCGGATGCGGCGTAGCCTCGACAGCGCCATGAAGATCCTGGACGAGTGACGGTTGTGTCGGTGGATCCGGATACCGGGACCGTGACCCGAGTGCTGGCAGCAGGAACGGGCGAGCAGCCGGTCGAAGCGCCGGCGGTCCCGGCGGACGGTGCCGAGCTGGGCGGCGACGGGCCGGGCGGCGACGAGCTGGCCGCGGTCGGGTGCCGGACCATCGTCCCCGCCCCCAACCTCGACTGGGAGGTCGAGTGGCGGCGGGAGCGGCGGGGCGGCGAGTGGGACGGCGAGTGGGACTGCCGGCGCGACCGCCTCGACCGGGGCGCCGCCGGCGGGGCAGCTGAGGGAGCCGCCGGGGGAGCCGCTGGGGGGGCCGCTGGCGGGTCCCGGGGGGGGCGCCGGTGGCGCTGGCGATTTGGACGACGGGCCCGGCGGGTCCTTGGGGGACGAGAGATGGGCGGGCATCCGGCCAGGATCGGCAAGTACGTCGTGGACGGCGTCATCGGCGAGGGCGCGATGGGCGTGGTCTATCGCGGCCACGATCCCGACATCGACCGCGTCGTCGCGATCAAGACCATTCATGCGCGCCTGCTGGCCGAGGCGGAGGCCGAAGTGCGCGCCCGCGGGCCGGAGGGCTCGCTGCTGTCCAGCGACGACTGGCTGAGCCGCTTCTCGCGCGAGGCCAAGGCGGCGGGCCGCGTGCTGGACCCCAACCTCGTGACGGTCTTCGAGTACCTGGTGCAGGACGGCGCGCCCTATCTGGTCATGGAGTATGTCGAGGCCGAGACGCTGGCCAAGCGCATCGCCCGCGGCCCGCTGCCCGGACTGGCCGAGATCGCGTCGATCATGCGCCAGATGCTGTCGGGCCTGGCCGCCGCGCACCGCGCCGGGATCATCCACCGCGACGTCAAGCCCGCCAACGTGATGCTGCTGCCCGACGGCCGGGTGAAGCTGGCCGATTTCGGCGTCGCACGGGTCGAGGCGCTGGGCGCCACGCAGGCCGGCATGGTCGGCACGCCGAGCTACATGAGCCCCGAGCAGTTCCGCGGCGACCCGGCCGACCAGCGCGCCGACCTGTTCGCCGCCGGCGTCATCCTGTTCGAGCTCATCACCGGCCGTAAGCCCTATGCCGCAACGGGGCTCGCCCAGCTCTCCGAGCAGGTGCTGGCGGGGCGCTGGCAGCGGCTCTCCTCGCTGGTGCCGGAGCTGCCGGCCGGGCTCGACACGCTGTTCGAACGCTCGCTGGCGCCCGACCCGGCCGACCGCTTCGCGACGGCGGATGACTTCGGCGAGGCGCTCCTGGCGGTGCTGGCCTCGCCCGAGGCACAGGCAGCCGACGCCGCGGACCGCACGGTGATCGCACCGCCAGCGGGCCGCGCGGCAGGGGCCACGGGCACCAGGCCGGAGGGGTCGCTCGGCACGGGTATCGCGGGCGCCAGCGGCGTGGGCGGCTCGACCGGCGGGCTCTCGCGGACACTGCTCGACCAGATCCCGGCCGCGGTCTACGGCCGGATCGAGCGCGCCCTGATGGAGCATTTCGGCCCGATCGGCCGGGTCTGGGTGCGCAAGGCCGCCACCTCGACCAACGATGTCGAACAGATGATCGACCTCGTCGCCAGCCAGATCGGCGACGCGGCGGAGGCCGAGCGCTTCCGCAAGGCGCTGCGCGAGGAGCTGCGCGACGTCTCGAACGCGGGCATCCGCAAGGAGGTGCTGGCCGAGATCGCGCGCCTGCTCTCGCCCTATGTCGGCCCGATCGCGCCCGTGCTGGTCCGCCGCACCGCCACCAAGGTGTCGAGCGAGGCCGAGCTCTGCCACTCGCTGGCCGACCACATCACCTGCGACCGCGACCGCGCCGAGTTCCTCGACCGTATCGCCTGAGGCGGCGCCCCCGATCCGACACCAACTGCCGACCGTCCGGGCGGGGCGCGACCGCGCGCCGGGTGGTGCCTTTCCGGCCGCTCGACGCCCGAAGTTCGCCCGCCGCCGTTCACCGGGCGTCAAACACGGGGCGCTACGGATGACAGGGCGGGAACTTCGACCCGCTCCGCCCGGGAGCTTCTGATCCATGCCGCGCCGCCCCTCTCGACACTGCCCCGACGCCGGACCCCTCGGGTCGGCCCCAAGGCGCCCCAAGGCACCGGATGCACGGCGCGCGCGCAGGCGGGGGGCGATCAGGCACCTTCACCGCCTCGCGACCGCCGCCGTCGCCCTGTCGGCATCGCTCGTCATCGCCGGCCAGGTGCGGGCCGATGACCTGCGGGCCGATGACCATGCGGCGGCGATCGCGGGTGATCGCGCCTCGCCCACGACCCGGCCCGGCGACGCGAACGTGCCCAGCGACTGCGTGCTGGCCTTCTCGGCGGAACCGCAGTTCGCGCCGGGCGAGATGGCCCTGATCTGGCGCCCGATCATGGAGCGCGTCGCAGCGCTTTCCAACTGCCGCATCAGCGTGAGCCATGCGCGCAGCATGGGCGGCTTCACCGACCGCCTCGTCAGCGGCGCGCCCGATCTCGTCTACGCCACGCCCTACCACCTGCTCGTGTCGCACCGCCGCCAGGGCTACCTGCCGCTCGTCCGCTCGGGCAGCACCATGCTGAAGGGCATCGTGGTCGTGGAGCGTGACAGCGGGCCCCGCGACGTGACCGCGCTGCATCGCAGGACCGTCGCCTTCCCCGCCCCCGGGGCCTTCGCCGCCAGCCTGCTGACCCGCCGTGCGCTCGAAGAGGAGCATGACATCACTGTCCGGCGCGACTATCTCGGCAACCATGCCTCGGTCTACCTGGCGGTCGTGCAGGGCATCGCGCTCGCCGGCGGGGGCGACAATGCGAGCTTCTCGCGCCTGCCCGAACGGATCCGCGCGCGCCTGCGCGTCGTCCACATGACCGAGCCGTACGCCCCGGCCGCGATCGCCATCCATCCCCGCGTCCCGGCCGAGGACCGCCGACGCGTGCGCGAGGCGCTGCTGTCGGTCGCGGCCACCGGGCCGGCGCTGTTCGACGCCGTGCCGATGCCGCACCCGGTCTCCGCCAGCCTGGCCGACTACGACGACGTCGTGGCTCTCGGCCTCGCCGGCCTGGCCCATCCTGCCGGTGGCTCTCAGCCCGGGCCTGCGTCGGGCGGTGCGCGATGAACCGGCGCACGAGCCTTCTGGTCCGGATGCTCTCGCCCCTGGTGCTCGGCGCCGGGGTCGCCCTTCTCGGCCTCGCGATGCTGGTCGCGCCACAGGTCCGGAGCTTCGCGACCGGCAAGGCGTTGGTCGCAGGCGAACGCACCCTCGCCGTCGTCGCCGCCAAGCTCGCGCCCCCCCTGGCCGAACGACGCCTGGACATCGTTCACGAGATGGTGGACGGCCTCGCGACCGACCGCCAGGGCTGGGTGCAGCTTCGCGTCCTAGACCCGGCCGGACGCCGGCTCTACCCGATCGAGGCGGCCCCCCTGCCGCCTGCCAGCGACAGTCTGCACCACCTTGCCGAAACCGTGACGCTCGGCGACCAGGCGCTCGGCCGGATCGAGGTCGCGCTCGACATCGCGCCCGTGCTGGCGACGGCAAACAGCAAGATCCTGCAGCTTTGCCTGATCGTGACCCTGATCATCGGCACCTTCTGCGCCTGGATGACGATCCGGCTGCGCAACATCGTGCTGGAACCCGTCGCCGGGCTGGCGCGGGCCGCGGACGCGCTGGCCAGCGACGGCGAGGACACGCCCCTGCCGAAGGCCAGTGCGCGCGAGATCGACACGCTGGTGCGCAGCTTTGCCACGATGCGCGAGCGGATCCACGCATCGCGGGAGAGCGCCCTCTCCCAGCGCAACGCGGAACTCTCACGCCTGCTCGCGCGCGAACGGGCGCTCCGGCGCGAGACTCGGCTTCTGGAGCAGGTGGTCCTCAGCACCAGCGCCGGTATCGCGATCGTCGAATGCGTCGGTGACGGCCTGCGCATCCGAAGCGTCAACCAGGCGATGACCGAGCTGCTCGACCTGTCGGCGGACCTGGCGATCGGCCAGGACATGATGCGCCTGCTCACCTTCTCCAGCATCGCCAACCGCGGCCGCCTGCGCCGCCGGCGCGGCCACTGCGCGCACGGGGTCGTCGGCGAGGCCGAGCTCACCCGCCGCGACGGCTCGAAGGTGGCCGTCGAGGCCTCGACCGCGCGGATCGAGGACCCGAGCGAGGCGGTCGAGATCATGGGTATCGTGCTGCGCGACATCAGCCGCGCCAAGGCGGCCGAGACCGCGCTGCGGGCCGAATGCGCACGCGCCGAGGCGGCGAATCGCGCCAAGTCCGCCTTCGTGCGCACGATCAGCCACGAGCTGCGGACACCGATGAACGCGATCACCGGCATCGCGGACGTGCTGTCCGAGAGCGCGCTCGACGCCGAGCAGGCCGCCCAGGTCGAGACGATCTCCACGGCCGCCACCGACCTGGTGGGCGTCATCGACGACATTCTCGACCTCGCGCGGATCGAGGCGGGGCGCCTCACGATCGAGAACAAGCCCTTCGACCCGGCGGCGCTGGTCGGGCGCACGGCACGCCTGCTCACCCCGCTGGCCGCGCGCAAGGGACTGACGCTGGAGACGGATATCGGCGAGGGGCTGCCGGAGGCGGTGCTGGGCGATGCGACGCGATTGCGCCAGTGCCTGGTCAACCTCGCCGGCAACGCGATCAAGTACACCGCGACGGGCTCGATCCGCCTCGGCCTTCGACGGCAGGACGACAGGCTCCATTTCGAGGTCGAGGACACGGGCCCCGGCATCACCGAAACCGAACGCCAGCGCGTCTTCGACAGCTTCGAGCGTCTCGAGCGGGACCAGACCCGTGCGGACGGTGCCGGCCTCGGCCTCGCCATCACGCGCGAGTTGGTGGCCGCCATGGAGGGGACGATCCAGCTCGAATCGATGCCTGATGTCGGTACGCGCCTCATGGTCGCACTACCGCTGCGGCCCGCCGCGACGACCGGTAGCGGTTCGGCCCGGCATCACTCGCCCATGCGCCGTCAGCCGAGCGATGTGGCGGTGCCGCCGGCGGCACCGCACCGGGCCGGCACGCCCATCCAGCCCGGCGCGGCCATGTCTGAGACCGATGCAGGCGCCGGGCCTGGCGGCACGCCCCTTCAGCCCGGCCCACGGGCAAGCGGCGCTCTGTCGGCCAGCGACGGCGCCACCCGGTCCCTGCCCGGCCCCGCGCAGGAGCGGTCGCGGCCTGAGCGTGGTCCCCCAGGTGGGCGTCTCGTGAACGCGTTGCCGGAAGATCCTCCAACGACCGAACCACGACCGCGGGCCATCGGCGGGCATGGAGGCATGCGCGACGGAACCGGGACGCAAGATCGCGCGACTACGCTCGGTGACGGCAGCGAGCCCACCCGCACCATTCTGGTCGTCGACGACAACCAGACCAACCGCATGGTCGTCGAACGCCTGCTGGCCGAACCGCGCTGGCGCGTGCTCCTCGCCTCGGGGGGGGAGGAGGCGCTTGCGATCGCCGCGCGTGAAGTCCCCGATCTCG
>JBCBPG010000003.1:0-21422 GCA_039820865.1 Pseudomonadota bacterium | reverse complement strand
GGGTCTTTCTCCGTGGGTCTGTCCCGGGGCATGGCTCGTGGGCCTGTCCGGGGGACGGTACTGAAAGGATAGGTTACCGGAAGGGCGGTTTCGGTTCATCCATGGCGCTGCGTCAGACCTCGAGGACGATCATCAGGTCCTTGGCCTCGACCTGGGTGCCGGCGCCGGTGACGATGCGGTCGACCTTGCCCGCGCGCTCGGCGCGGATCGCGGTCTCCATCTTCATCGCCTCGAGCGTCAGCAGCAGGTCGCCTGCCTGCACCTTGTGCCCGGGCTCGACCGCGACCGAGCCGATGAGGCCCGGCATCGGCGCCGCCACGTGGCCGGGATTGCCCTCGTCGGCCTTCTCGGCGCGCTTGGCGGTGGCGGCGATGCGGCGGTCGTCGACGCGGATGGTGCGGGGCTGGCCGTTCAGCTCGAAGAAGACCTTCACCTCGCCGGTGTCCTCGGGCTGGCTGACGGTAAGCAGCCGGATCACCAGCGTCACGCCGGGGCGGAGGTCGCACTGCACCTCCTCGCCCGGCTCCATGCCGTAGAAGAAGGTGGGCGTCGGCAGCACCCGCACGGGGCCGTAGGTCCGCCGCCGGCCCATGTAGTCGAGATAGACCTTGGGATACATCAGGTACGAGGACAGGTCCTCGTCGTCGACGATGTGGCCGTCCATGGCGTCGATCGCCTCCTGGCGGCGCGCCTCGAGGTCCTCGGTGCCGAGGAGGCTGCCGGGGCGGACGGTGATCGGCTCCTCGCCCGCCAGCACCTTGGCCTGCAGCGTCTCGGGGAAGCCGCCCGGGGGCTGGCCGACGGCGCCCTTCATGAAGGTGACGACGCTGTCGGGGAAGGAGACCTCGGTCGCGGGGTTCTCGACATCGGCGCGCGTGAGCCCGGCCGAGACCATCGAGAGCGCCATGTCGCCCACGGTCTTGGCGATGGGCGTCACCTTGATGACGTCGCCGAACATCTGGTTCACGTCCGAATAGGTGCGCGCGATCTCCTCCCAGCGCTCCTCCAGCCCCATCGACCGCGCCTGGGCGCGGAGGTTGGTGACCTGCCCGCCCGGCATCTCGTGCAGGTAGACCTCGGCCGTGCCGGAGCGGATCTCGGGCTCGAAGGCCGCGTAGAGGCGGCGCGTGCGCTCCCAGTAGCGCGAGAGGGTGAACAGCGCCTCCGGGTCGAGGCCGGTGTCGCGCGGCCCCTGGCGCAGCGCCGCGACGATCGAGCCGAGGGCGGGCTGCGAGGTGAGGCCCGACATCGCGTCCATCGCGGCATCGGCGGCATCGACCCCGGCCTCGGCCGCCATCAGGACCGAGGCGGCCGAGGTGCCGGAGGTGTCGTGGGTGTGGAAGTGGATCGGGATCGTGATCTCGCCCTTCAGCGCCTCGACCAGCCGCTTGGCGGCCATGGGCTTGAGCAGCCCGCCCATGTCCTTGATGCAGAGGATATGGGCGCCGGCCTCCTCCAGCTCCTTGGCCAGCCCGACATAGTAGTTGAGCGAGTACTTGGCGCGGTCGGGATCGTCGATGTCGCCGGTGTAGCAGAAGGCAGCCTCGCAGATCGCGCCGTTCTCGATCACGCTGTCGATCGCCAGCCGCATGTTCTCGACCCAGTTGAGCGGGTCGAAGATGCGGAACAGGTCGATGCCGGTATGCGCCGCCTGGCCGATGAAGTGCTGCACCACGTTGTCGGGCAGGTTGGTGTAGCCGACGCCGTTCGACGCGCGCAGCAGCATCTGCGTCAGCATGTTGGGCATGGCGGTGCGCAGCTCGCGCAGCCGCTGCCAGGGGCACTCCTGCAGGAAGCGGTAGGCGACGTCGAAGGTCGCCCCCCCCCAGCACTCGACCGAGAAGAGCTGGGGCGCGAGACGGGCATAGGCGGGCGCCACCTTGACCAGGTCGATCGAGCGCATGCGGGTGGCCAGCAGCGACTGGTGGCCGTCGCGCATCGCCGTGTCGGTGATCAGGAGCTGGTCGCAGGCAAGCATGTGGTCGGCCACCGCCTTGGGGCCGTCGGCATCGAGGATGTGCTTCCAGCCCACCGGCAGCGGGTGCTCGGACGGGTCGATCGGCCGGACGGGCACCTTCACCTGGGGCGTGGCATAGGGCTTCACCCGGCCCGCGACCTCCGGATGGCCGTTCACCGTGATGTCGGCGATGTAGGTCAGCAGCTTGGTCGCCCGGTCGCGACGCTTCTTGAAGTCGAAGAGCTCGGCCGTCTGGTCGATGAAGGTGGTCGTGTACTCCATCGCCTTGAACTTCGGGTGCTGGAGCAGGTTCTCGACGAAGACGATGTTGGTGGCGACGCCGCGGATGCGGAATTCGCGCAGCGCGCGGTCCATGCGGGCCACCGCCTCCTCGGGCGTCGGCGCCCAGGCGGTGACCTTCTCCAGCAGGCTGTCATAGCTGCGCGTGATCACCGCGCCCGAATAGGCCGTGCCGCCGTCCAGCCGGATGCCGAAGCCGGTGGCGCCGCGATAGGCGGTGATGCGGCCGTAGTCGGGGATGAAGTTGTTGAGCGGGTCTTCCGAGGTGATGCGGCACTGGATCGCGTGGCCCGAGAGGGTGACATG
Source organism: Pseudomonadota bacterium (assembly GCA_039820865.1). GTDB lineage: Bacteria > Pseudomonadota > Alphaproteobacteria > Rhodobacterales > Rhodobacteraceae > Thermohalobaculum. The sequence continues at coordinate 18,859 of JBCBPG010000003.1, read as the reverse complement.
CTCCTGCGAGGGCTGCCCGGTGGCGGCGGCCAGGGTCTCGCCCTCGCAGATGCGGATCTGCGCCTTGACGATGTCGATGCCGGTGACCTCCTCGGTCACGGTATGCTCGACCTGGATGCGGGGGTTCACCTCGATGAAGAAGAACTCGCCCGTGTCCGCGTCCTGCAGGAACTCGATGGTGCCGGCGCATTCGTAGTCGGCGTGGCGCGCGATCCTGAGGCCAAGCTCGCAGATCTCGGCGCGCTGGGCCTCGGCGAGGTACGGGGCGGGGGCGCGCTCGACGACCTTCTGGTTGCGCCGCTGGACCGAGCAGTCGCGCTCGAACAGGTGGTAGAGCGCGCCGTGGCGGTCGCCCAGCACCTGCACCTCGACATGCCGGGCGCGCTGGATCAGGCGTTCGAGATAGCCCTCGCCGTTGCCGAAGGCGGCCTCGGCCTCGCGCCGTCCCTCGATCACCTTGGCCTCCAGCTCGTCCGGCGACAGGATCGGGCGCATGCCGCGCCCGCCCCCGCCCCAGGAGGCCTTGAGCATCATCGGATAGCCGACGCCCTCGGCCATGGCGCGGATCTCGTCGATGTGGGTCGCGGGGTCGGGGAGGACCTCAGACGCCGGCACGACGGGCACGCCGGCGGCGATGGCGGCGCGGCGCGCGCTGGCCTTGTCGCCCAGCATGCGCATCGTCTCGGCGCGGGGGCCGATGAAGTGGATCCCGGCCTCGGTGCAGGCATCGACGAAGGCGGGGTTCTCGGAGAGGAAGCCGTAGCCCGGATGGATCGCGTCGCAGCCCGCCTCGCGCGCGACGCGGATGACGTCAGGGATGTCGAGATAGGCCGCCACCGCGGCCTTGCCGGCGCCCACCTGGTAGGCCTCGTCCGCCTTGAAGCGGTGCAGCGCCAGCTTGTCCTCCTCGGCATAGATCGCGACGGTGCGCTTGCCGAGTTCGTTGACCGCACGCATCACGCGGATGGCGATCTCGCCGCGATTGGCCACCAGGATCTTCTTGAACGCGGTCATCGTCCCCTCCGCCGGCGTGTCGATGCGTCAACGATGCATGGTGGCCGCGGCGCAGCAAGGGCCGAGGGCCCCGGGTCCTACGTGAGGACCAATGCCGCTCGGGTGCGGTGCACAACAGCGCGGCAACGCACGGCCGACTGATTCACGTGTGGGCGGTTACACGCATGCGGTGAGTTGACGATGCGCAGTTTCGCTTCCACAGTTCGGTAACCCTTCCGGCAGGCGAGCTTGCCAGCCGGGACCCATTTGATCGACGCAAGATGCATCGGGCACGAAAACGCGCGCCTCAGGTCCACCGCCATTCCACAAGGGCGCCGTGCGCGACACCGACAACCAGACAGGGAGACCCTCAATGAGCTTCATCAAGACCCTGGCCTTCACCACCGCCCTGTCGGGCCTGGTGGTCGCGGGCACCGCCCAGGCGCAGGAGACCTTCGTCACGGTCGGCACCGGCGGCCAGACCGGCGTCTACTTCGTCGTCGGCCAGTCGATCGCCAAGCTGGTCAACCGCGGCACGTCCGAGCATGGCCTGCGCGTCACCGCGCCCTCGACCGGCGGATCGATCGCCAACATCAACGCGATCCGCGCGGGCGACATGGACATGGGCGTGGCCCAGTCCGACTGGCAGTACCACGCCTTCAACGGCACCTCGAAGTTCGAGGAGAACGGCCCGTTCGAGGACCTGCGCGCCGTCTTCTCGGTGCATCCCGAGCCGTTCAACCTGGTCGCCGCCGCCGACAGCGGCATCGCCAGCTTCGACGACCTCGAGGGCAAGCGCGTCAACATCGGCAACCCGGGCTCGGGCCAGCGCGGCACCTTCGAGGTGATCCTGGGCGCCAAGGGCTGGACGACGGACACCTTCTCGCTGGCCGCCCAGCTCAAGTCGAGCGAGCACGGCCAGGCGCTCTGCGACAACAAGATCGACGCCTTCGGCTTCACCGTCGGCCACCCGAACGGCTCGCTCCAGGAGACCTTCGCCTCCTGCGCGCCGAACCTGGTGGCGCTGACGGGCGAGCCCTTCGACACCCTGGTCTCGGAGAACCCGTTCTACTCGTTCGCCACCGTCGCCGGCGGGACCTATCCGGGCCAGGACGCGGACGTCACCACCTTCGGCGTGCGCGCGACCTTCGTCACCTCGGCCTCGGTCGCGGAGGACACGGTCTACACGATCGTCAAGACGGTGTTCGAGAACTTCGACCGCTTCAAGCGCCTGCACCCCGCCTTCGCCAACCTGAAGGAGGAGGAGATGATCTCGCAGTCGCTCTCGGCCCCGCTGCATGCCGGCGCCGAGAAGTACTACAAGGAGCGCGGCTGGATCACCGGCTCCTGACGCTGACGGCGGCGGGGGAGGGCCGGCCCCTCCCTCCGTCCGCAGGGTGCGCCCGACGCACCGCTGCTGCCGTGCCGGGCGCCGATCCTGCGCCTCGCGCAGCCCCTGCGCGCCCGGCACCCCCACCCCTCCAAGACAGGGACCGCAGCCCATGAGCGATCCGACCGCGACGGCCCCCGACGCCAAGCCCTCCGAGGTCGACCTCGACGAGCTGGTCGCCGCCGCCGATACCGGCGCGCGTGACCCGGGCGGTGCGATCGGCACGCTGATCCTCTGCACCGCCGTCGCCTGGTCGCTGTTCCAGCTCTGGATCGCCTCGCCGCTGCCCTTCGAACTCGGCTTCGGCGTCTTCGGCTCGAACGAGGCGCGGTCGATCCATCTCGCCTTCGCGGTCTTCCTTGCCTACCTCGCCTTTCCCGCACCGCAGTCGGCGGGATCGAAGGCGCTGGCACTCGGCGTCCCGCTCCTGATCGGTGCGCTCTTCATGTACGGCGGGGCGGGGACGATCGTCTTCGTGATCCCCGTCGTCGTGGCCTCGCTGATCGCGGCAATCCTGCTCGGCTCGCCGAACGACCGGATCCCGCCCTGGGAATGGGCGCTGGCGATCGTCTCGGCGCTGGCGGCGCTCTACCTCTTCCTCTTTTACGACCAGATCGCCGACCGGGTGGGCGCGCCGATCACGCAGGATCTCGTCGCGGGCGTCATCGGGCTGCTGCTGCTGCTCGAGGCGGCGCGCCGCGCGCTCGGCCCTGCGCTGGTCGTGGTGGCGACGGTGTTCCTCGCCTACTCCTTCCTCGGGCCCTTCATGCCGTCGATCATCGCGCACAAGGGCAACTCGCTGAACGAGGTGATCAACCACCACTGGATCACGACCGAGGGCGTGTTCGGCATCGCGCTGGGCGTCTCGACCGACTTCGTGTTCCTGTTCGTGCTGTTCGGCTCGCTGCTCGATAAGGCGGGCGCGGGCAACTACTTCATCCAGGTCGCCTTCTCGCTGATGGGCCACATGCGGGGCGGGCCGGCCAAGGCGGCGGTCGTCTCCTCGGCCATGACGGGGCTGATCTCGGGCTCCTCGATCGCCAACGTGGTCACCACCGGCACCTTCACCATCCCGCTGATGAAGAAGGTCGGCTTCAAGGCCGAAAAGGCCGGCGCGGTCGAGGTCGCCTCCTCGGTCAACGGGCAGATCATGCCGCCCGTCATGGGTGCCGCCGCCTTCCTGATGGTCGAATACGTCGGCATCCCGTACTTCGAGGTGGTCAAGCACGCCTTCGTGCCGGCGCTGATCTCCTACATCGCGCTCGTCTACATCGTGCATCTCGAGGCGATGAAGGCCGGCATGAAGGGGATGGAGCGGGCCTATACGCCCAAGCCCCTGGTGCAGTGGCTGATGGGGCTCTGCATCGGGATCGCGGCGCTCTGCGCGTTGAGCTTTGCCGTCTACTACCTGATGGGCTGGATCCGCCCGGCCTTCCCGGACACGGCGGGCTACATCGTCTTCGGCCTGCTGACGACGGCCTATCTGGCGCTCCTGTACCTGTCGACCAAGTACGAGACGCCGGACATGTCGGCGCTGGACAAGCCGGGGGCCAAGCTGCCGCTGCCGGGGCCGACGGTGAAGTCGGGCCTGCACTACGTGCTGCCGGTGATCGTGCTGGTCTGGGCGCTGATGGTGGACCGGCTGTCGCCGGGGCTCTCGGCCTTCTGGGCGGCGGCGTTCATGATCTTCATCCTCGTCACGCAGCGCCCGCTCGCGGCGCTGATGCGGGGCGAGATCGGGCAGCTGGCGCCGGGGCTGATGGGGGGCATCCGCGACCTGGTCGACGGCCTGGTCGCGGGCGCGCGCAACATGATCGGCATCGGCATCGCCACGGCCTCGGCCGGCGTGATCGTGGGCGTGGTCAGCCAGACCGGCGTCGGCACCGCGCTGGCCGACGTGGTCGAGGTGCTGTCGGGCGGCTACCTGCTGGCCATCCTGTTCCTGACCGCGATCCTGTCGCTGATCCTGGGCATGGGGCTGCCGACGACGGCCAACTACATCGTCGTCTCGGCCCTGCTGGCCCCCGTGATCGTGACGCTCGGCCAGCAGAACGGGCTGATCGTGCCGCTGATCGCGGTGCACCTCTTCGTCTTCTACTTCGGCATCATGGCCGACGTGACGCCACCGGTGGGGCTGGCGAGCTTCGCCGCCGCGGCGGTCTCGGGCGGCGACCCGATCCGGACGGGGCTGGTGGCGTTCTTCTACTCGCTGCGGACCGCGGCACTGCCGTTCCTCTTCATCTTCAACACCGACCTGCTGCTGATCGACGTCACCTGGTACGAGGGGATATTCGTCTTCATAACGGCGACGGTCGCGATGCTGTTGTTCGCGGCGGCGACGCAGGGCTGGTTCATCACCCGCAACAAGATCTGGGAGAGCGCGATCCTCCTGGTCATCGCCTTCTCGCTGTTCCGCCCGGGCTTCTGGATGGACATGGTGGTGGCGCCTTACGCGAACGTGCCGCCCGCGCAGATCGAGCAGGCGGCCGGCGAGGTGCCCGAGGGCGAGGACCTGCGGCTGACGGTGGCGGGGCTGAACGACATCGGCGACCCGATCACCTTCACCGCGCTGGTGCCGATGGCGGGTGCCAGCGGGGCCGAGCGGCTGGAGAACGCCGGCATGATCGTCATCGATCGCGACGGCAAGACGATCATCGACGACGTGGGCTTCGACAGCCCGGCCGCGGCCGCCGGCCTCGACTGGGACCAGGAGATCCTCGAGGTGCTGCAGCCGACCGCGCAGCCGTCGAAGTACCTGATGTTCCTGCCCGTCCTGCTGGTGCTGGCGGGGCTGATCGCGGTGCAGCGGATGCGTGCCGGCCTGCCGGCGATGCCTTCCTTCCGGCCGGACGCCCCGGCCACCCCGGCGCAGTGACGCGGAGAGACCCATGGCCAACCCCATCCTCGTCCCCGTCGATGTCGAGTTCGAGGTCTCCTGGCGCGAGGCGCTGACCACCGCGCGTGGCGAGGCGACGCGCCGCGGCGCCCAGCTCCACGTCCTCGGCGTCGTGCCCGACTTCGGCACCAGCCTCGTCGCCAGCTACTTCCCCGAGGGCTATGGCGAGAAGATGCGGACCGATGCGGCCGCGGCGCTGCAGAAGCTGGCCGAGGAGATGCTGGGCGATGCGGTCACCTGGCAGGTCCATGTCCTGCAGGGCGACCCGGTCAAGTCGATCCTGGCCGAGGCCGAGAAGCTGGATGCCGAGCTGATCGTCATGGCCGCGCACAGCCCGGGCGAGCGCGGGTTCCTGACCGGCACCCATGCCGATCACGTGGTCGCGGGCGCCGAGTGCTCGGTCTACGTCGTGCGCCGCCGCGGTGCCTGAGGGCGCCGTGCATTTCCGCCTCCCGCCGTGTCGGCGCCCCTTGCCTCGCGAGGCGCAACGGCCTTGTGATGACGGCCACGCCGACCATTGGGCCGACCACGGGGCCGAGCATACGGAGGAGGGGGCATGACGCCCTTCGCGATCACGGGCGTGCAGATGCACGTCGCGGCCATTCACGACAATGTCGAGGCGATGTTCCACCGCATCGACATCGCGATGGCACGCTTTCCCTGGACCGAGATGCTGATGTTCAGCGAGCTCGCGCCCTATGGACCGCTGCCGCGTTTCGCCCAGTCCTGGCCGAACCCGACGCTCGGCCGGCTCTGCGAGGCCGCCAGGCGCTACGGCATCTGGCTGCTGCCCGGCTCGATGTTCGAGCGCGATGCCGAGGGGCGGATCTACAACACCGCCGCCGTCATCAACCCGGACGGCGAGATCGTCGCCAAGTACCGCAAGATGTTCCCCTTCCGGCCCTATGAGCAGGGCGTCGAGGCGGGGACCGAGTTCTGCGTCTTCGACGTGCCCGGGGTCGGGCGCTTCGGCCTGTCGATCTGCTACGACATCTGGTTCCCCGAGACGACGCGCCAGCTGACCGCGATGGGGGCCGAGGTGCTGCTGCATCCCGTCCTGACCGGCACGACCGACCGCGACGCGGAGCTGGCGATCGCGCGCGCCACGGCGGCGCAGTTCCAGTGCTATGTCTTCGACGTCAACGGGCTGGCCGCGGGCGGCGTCGGCCGCTCCTGCGTGGTCGACCCGACCGCCACGGTGCTGCACCAGTCGGCCGGGCAGGAGGACATCTTCCCCATCGAGGTCGACATGGACCAGGTGCGCCGGCAGCGCGAATACGGCATGCGCGGCCTCGGCCAGGTGCTGAAGAGCTTCCGCGACCGTTCGACCGATTTCCCCGTCTACGACCGCGCCAGCGGGGCGGACGGTTACCTGCACCGCCTCGGGCCGCTGGAGATGCCGGGCAAGGGGCCCAAGGCGGGTGCTGCCCCCAACCCGATCGATGCCAGCGAGGCGCGCGCGGTCGGGTCGCTGGCCTATAGCGGCGACGAGTTCGGCCACGGCGTCGGCGCCCATGCCGGCGCCGACGAGGGGGGCGCGGGGCATGGCGGGGCGGGCCACGAGGCGGCCCTCGGCGCCAGCCTGCGCACCGGCACCGACTAGGCCGCGACAAGGACCCCGACAACGACCCCGAGGGAGGAACGGATGGCCGGTATCGGCGAGTACTACAGCGCGGTCCAGCTCCGCTCGGACCGCTGGTCGCTGCTCAAGCACCAGAGCGGCGAGCTGGCCAAGGACAGCGTCTCGGCCGAGAAGCGGCGCCAGCTGATCGCCAAGCTGCACGAGACCTTCGACAGCCTCGCGCCGATCGAGAGCTACTGGGCCTTTCCCGGCATGGGCGCCTTCGCCTACATGCGCCGCCAGCTCGAGGGCGGGCATTACCGCGAGCTGGCGGTGGCCGTGCGCCGGGTGACGCGCGCGCTGGCCTCGGGCGCCTATCGCCGCCGGCGGATCACGCTGGCCGCCGACGAAGCCGACCATGACGAGGTCGAGGACGAGCAGACCCAGCCGCTCGAGGCCCGTGCGCTGGCGCGGCCCTATTTCGAGGTGCTGATCGTCGACGATCTCACCCACCAGCAGCAGACCTTCCTGCAGCGCTCGCTGCACGGGATGCGCCGGGCCGAGGACGCCTTCGTCTACGAGCCGCTGATCGTGCGCTCGCTGGAGGACGCGCTGATCGCGATCCTCTTCAACCACAACATCCAGGCGGTGGTGGTGCGGCCTGGGCTGGGGCTCTCCTCGGTCCACGACCTGCCGCTGCTGCGCCAGTATCTCTCGCGCCTCGGCACCGGCGATCTCGAGGCGCTGCCGAGCGAGGACTGGGGCCCCGAGCTCTGCCGCGTGATCGGCCAGGTCCGCCCGGAGCTGGACAGCTACCTCGTCACCGACCGCTCGGTCGAGGAGATCGCGGGACGGGATCTCGGCGGCTGCAAGCGCGTCTTCTACAACCAGGAAGACTTCCAGGAGCTGCACCTCAACATCCTGCGCGGCGTGATGGAGCGCTACAAGACGCCGTTCTTCACCGCGCTGAAGGAGTATTCCAAGCAGCCGACCGGCGTCTTTCACGCCATGCCGATCAGTCGCGGCAAGTCGATCAGCCGGTCGCACTGGATCCAGGACATGGGGGCCTTCTACGGCTCGAACATCTTCCTGGCCGAGACCTCGGCGACCTCGGGCGGGCTCGACTCTCTGCTGGAGCCGCACGGGACGATCAAGGAGGCGCAGGAGAAGGCGGCCCGGGCCTTCGGCGCCCGCCAGACCTTCTTTGCGACCAACGGCACCTCGACCTGCAACAAGATCGTGCTGCAGGCGCTGGTGCGGCCCGGCGACATCGTGCTGGTCGACCGCGACTGCCACAAGTCGCACCACTACGGCCTGGTGCTGTCCGGGGCCGAGCCCGTCTACCTCGAGAGCTATCCGATCAACGACTACTCGATGTACGGCGCGGTCCCGATGCGGGAGATCAAGGAGAAGCTGCTGGCGCTGCGTGCGGCCGGCAAGCTCGACCGCGTGCGCATGGTGCTGCTGACCAACTGCACCTTCGACGGCCTCGTCTACAACGTCGAGCGGGTGATGATGGAGTGCCTGGCCATCAAGCCCGACCTGGTCTTCCACTGGGACGAGGCCTGGTTCGCCTTCGCCCGCTTCGGCCCGACCTATCGCCAGCGTACCGCCATGGCCGTCGCCGCGCGGCTGCGCGCCTATCTCAAGACCGACGCCGCGCGCGAGGCCTGGGAGGCGCAGCAGGCCGCGCTCGAGGGGGCGGGCGACGAGGCCTGGCTGGAGCGGCGCCTCGTGCCGCCGCCGACGGCCCGGGTGCGTGCCTATGCCTCGCAGTCGACGCACAAGACGCTGACGGCGCTGCGCCAGGGCTCGATGATCCATGTCCACGACCAGGACTTCCGCGGCGAGGTCGAGGCGGCGTTCCACGAAGCCTACATGACCCACACCTCGACCTCGCCGAACTACCAGATCATCGCCTCGCTCGATGTCGGCCGGCGCCAGGTCGAGCTGGAGGGCTTCGAGATGGTCCAGCGCCAGGTCGAGGCAGCGCTGTCGATGCGCCGGGCGATCACCGACCATCCGCTGCTGAGCAAGTACTTCAAGGTCGTCACCGCCGCCGACCTGATCCCGGCCGAGTATCGCGAGAGCGGGATGACCGCCTATTATGACGCCGAGAGCGGCTGGTCCGACTATACCCATGCCTGGGCCGACGATGAGTTCGTGCTGGACGCGACGCGGGTCACGCTGTCGGTCGGCGGCACCGGCTATGACGGCGATACGTTCAAGAACGTGATGCTGATGGACAAGCACGGCATCCAGATCAACAAGACCTCGCGCAATACCGTGCTGTTCATGACCAATATCGGTACGACGCGCTCTTCGGTCGCCTACCTGATCGAAGTGCTGGTCCAGATCGCCAAGGAACTGGACGAGCGGCTGGACGACGCCTCCAAACTGGAGCGCGCGGCGCACGACAAGAAGGTGCGCAGCCTGATGGTCGAGCTGCCGCCGCTGCCCGACTTCTCTGCCTTCCACGCCGCCTTCCGCTGCAAGGACGGAACCGGTACGCCCGAGGGCGACATGCGCTCGGCCTTCTTTCTGGCCTATGACGACGAGAACTGCTTCTACCTCGACCTGACCGACGGCTCGATCGACCGGGCGATGGACGAGGGGCAGGCGCTGGTCTCGGCCAGCTTCATCATCCCCTACCCGCCCGGCTTTCCGATCCTGGTGCCGGGCCAGGTCGTGAGCCGCGAGATCCTCGACTACATGCGCGCGCTCGACGTGACCGAGGTGCATGGCTATCGCCCCGACCTGGGCCTGCGCCTCTTCACGGCCGAAGCGCTGGAGCGCCACGGCGGCCCCGGCCTGTCGGCCGCCGCGGAATAGAACCCTGGGAGGACCACCGCGATGCCCAAGAAGACGCTGAAGAACATCTCCGAGATCCGGCGGCACTTCCACCGTAACGACGCACCGATCTATTTCGTGTCGGCGACCAACTTCAACCTGCTTGGCATCGACGAGTGGGTAAAGAACTTCAAATACATCAACTATATCGATTGCTATGACGGCCGGCACCCGAACGTGATGGTGCCCGACGAGATCCCGCATGGCGAGTTCCAGTCGATCGAGGACATCAACAACTACCTGCTGAGCCACAAGCAGGTGATGGACTATGTCGAGAACCGGCCCGGCAAGCCGCGCATCGTGTTCCTGATGTTCGACGAGGACACCGAGAAGCTGGCCAAGGAGATGGGCGCCGAGATCTGGTTTCCCAAGGCCAAGCTCCGCACCCGCGTCGACAACAAGATCGAGACCGTGCGCATCGGCAACAAGGCGGGCGTGCCCTCGGTGCCGAACACGCTGAGCGTCGTCAAGGACTGGGCGCACCTGGTGAAGGTGGCCGAGAAGGCGGGCCTCGGCGGCGATCTCGTGCTGCAGTCGGCCTTCGGCGACTCGGGCCACACCACCTTCTTCATCGCCAGCGAGGCCGATTTCCGGAAACACGAGCACGAGATCGTCGGCCAGGGCGAGATCAAGATCATGAAGCGCGTCGACGTGCGCGGCTCGGCGATCGAGGCGTGTTCGACCAAGCAGGGCACCATCGTGGGCCCGCTCATGACCGAACTGGTCGGCTTCAAGGACCTCACCCCCTATCGCGGCGGCTGGTGCGGCAACGAGATCTTCTCGACCGCCTTCACGCCGGAGATCCGCAACCAGGCGCGCGACCTGACCTTCCGCTTCGGCGAACAGCTGCGGAAGGAGGGCTATCGCGGTTACTTCGAGCTCGACTTCCTGATCGACAAGAAGACGAACGAGATCTACCTCGGCGAACTGAACCCGCGGATCACCGGGGCGTCTTCGATGACGAACCACGCCGCCTTTGCCCATGCCGACGCGCCGCTCTTCCTGTTCCACCTGCTCGAGTTCTCGGGCAAGGATTTCGACCTGGACGTCGAGGAGCTGAACGCCCGCTGGGCCGATCCCGATATGATCGACAGCTGGTCGCAGATGGTGATCAAGCATACCGACGACACGGTCGACATCCTGACCGAGGCGCCCGAGACCGGGATCTACCGCCTGCTGGACGACGGGCGGGTCGAGTTCAACCGCTTCGACTATCACCGCCGTGCGGTCGAGAGCGAGAAGGAGGCCTTCTTCCTCCGCATCTCGCGCCCGGGCGACTACCGCTACGAGGGCGCCGATCTCGGCATCCTGGTCACGCGCGGCCGCTCGATGACGCCGGCCTTCCAGCTGAACGCCCGGGCCAAGCAGTGGATCGCCGGCATCAAGGGCCTGTTCGCCGCCAAGCCCCTGCCCGCCGTCGCCCCGGCGCTCCCGGAACCCGCCTTCAAGATCATGTGACGCCGATGCGCCCGGCCTCCCGCATGGCCTGCCTGCCTGCCTCCCCCCCGGCCCCCCTCCGAGACGGAGGGGGGGGCGGTACCCTCGCCGCTGGCGCTCCCCTCTCCCCTCGGGAGAGGGGCCGGGGGAGAGGGGGCGACGCCGGGGGCGCACGATGGCGGTGAGGGCGCTGTTCCGTGCCGTGACCGAGGCCGAGCCCGGGCCGGTCTGGGCCGGGCTCTTCCGCGAGTTCTGGCCGGACTATCGCCGCTGGTGGGCGCGCGAGGGCGTGACGGCGCGGCCGACCTATCGCGAGAGCCGCCGGGCGCTCGGCGTCCACATGCCCGAACTGCTGCCACTCTACGACCGGCTGTCGACGCTGGCGGGCGGTGGAGACGAGGCGGCGCGCTTCCTCAGTTTCTTCTGCCCGCCGCCGTATCTCTCGGCCTGCAGTCAGGCGATCTGGCCGGGCGAGGCGCCACTGCTGGTGCGCAACTACGACTACTCGCCGCGGGCCTTCGACGCGACGGTGCTGCACACCGCCTGGGGCGGGCGGCGGGTGATGGGGATGTCGGACGGGCTGTGGGGGCTCGTGGACGGTGTCAACGATCTGGGGCTTGCGGTGTCGCTGACCTTCGGCGGGCGGCGGGTGGTGGGTGACGGCTTCGGTGTGCCGCTGATCCTGCGCTACGTGCTGCAGACCTGCGCGACGACCGAGGAGGCAGCGGCGGTGCTGGCCCGCGTCCCCTGCCACATGGCCTATAACGTCACGGTGCTGGACGCGCGGCGCCACTACGTCACCGCCTATCTCGCCCCGGACCGGCCTGCGGTGCTGGCCCATGCGGCGGTCGCGACGAACCACCAGGAACGGGTCGAGTGGGCCAGCCACGCCCGCTTCACCGCAACGGTCGAGCGCGAGCGCTTCCTGCTCCAGCGCCTGACGCTGCACCCCGATACGCCGGAGAACTTCACCCGCGCGTTCCTGCGCCCGCCGCTGTATTCGCTGGCCTTCGATCGCGGCTTCGGGACGCTCTACACGGCCGCCTATCGACCGGTGGAGGGGGCGATGTCGCTCCACTGGCCGGGCGGTGCCTGGGACTTCGCCATCGGCGCCTTCCAGCCGGGCTGGCGGCATGTCGCCTATCCCGAGCCGGCCTCGGACCCGGGCGGCGCGGCCATGGGCTAGAGCGGTTTCCAGCCAGACTGACTCAGTCTGGCGACAAGAAAATGCGGCAATCAGAAAAGCCTAGAGCGCGAGACCTGACGCAGTCAGATCGGCAAGCGCTCTAGCGTCGCTCCCCCGCGTCAGGCGGCGTCGATGTCGACGAGGCGCAGATAGGGGCGCAGCGTCTCGTAGCCTTGCGGGAACTTCGCCTGCGCGTCGACCGCCGATACGCTCGGGGGGATGATCGCCCGTTGGCCGGGGCGCCAGTCGGCAGGCAGGGCGACGCCGGCACGGTCGCCGGTCTGGAGCGCGTCGATCGTGCGCAGGATCTCGTCGAAGTTGCGCCCCACGCTCATCGGGTAGGTCATGGTGAGGCGCAGCTTCTTCGCGCCGTCGATGATGTAGACGGCCCTGACCGCGGCGGTCTCGCTCTCGGCGGGATGCAGCATGCCGTAGAGCCGCGAGACCGAGAGGTCGGGGTCTGCCACGATGGGAAAGCGCAGCGTGGTGTGCTGTGTCTCGTCCACATCGGCGATCCATTTGAGGTGCTCGGCCACCGTGTCGGTCGAGAGGCCGATCGGCTTGCACCGGCGCGCCGCGAACTGGCCGGCAAGCTGGGCGGTGCGCCCCATCTCGGTCGTGCAGACGGGCGTGAAGTCGGCCGGATGGCTGAAGAAGAACGCCCAGTCGTCGCCGATCCAGTCATGGAACGAGATCCGGCCGATGGTGGTGTCAGCGGTGAAGTCCGGGACGGTGTCCCCGAGCAAGAGGGTCATGGTCGTGCTCCTTTCCGGGTTTCTGAACCGACCTAGGCGCGAGGCGCGCGGGCTTCCGTGACATTGTCACCGCCGACCCATAAAAATTCTATCTTGCGTATATTTTTGGGCAGGCTAGAGAGGCGGCATGAAGCTTACGGCCTATTCCAACTACGCGCTCAGATGCCTGCAGCTCGCAGCCTTGAAGGCGCCCGCGCTCATCCGGGTGGACGACGTGGTGCGGGTGCACGGCCTCGCGCGGCCCCATATCGTGAAGATCGTGCACGAGCTCGGCCGCGCCGGTCTGGTCGAGACCCAGCGCGGGCGCGGGGGCGGCTTCCGCCTGGCGCGCCCCGCTGCGGACATCGTCATCGGTGACGTGGTGCGGCTGACCGAGGGCCCGCTCGAACTGGTCGAGTGCTTCAACCCAACGACCAACACCTGTCCGCTGATCGGCATCTGCAAGCTCTCACGCGCGCTGCAGGAGGCGACGCGCGCCTTCATGGCGGTGCTCGACGATCTCACGGTGGCCGACATCGCGACGAACCGCGACCAGCTTCTTGCCCGCATCGCCCCTATCGAGGAGGGCATCGTCGCCCCGGTCAGGGCGACGCGATGACCATCGGCGACTGGACCGAGCGCTTTCAGGGCACCAGTCAGTTGTCTCGCGCGGTTCGTGACCGACTTCTCGAACTCGCCAAGATCGTGCGCCTTCCAAAGGATCGGCTCGTCTTCGGCCCGGCGAAGGTGCCGGACAGCCTGCTCTTGCTCCTGGATGGCGTGATCCGCGTCGCCCAGACGTCGGAGTCGGGGCGCGAGATCGTGCTCTACCGCGTGGAGGCGGGGCAGAGCTGCGTGCTGACCACCGCCTGCATGCTGGCCGAGGAAGCCTATAACGCCGAGGGCATCGCCGAGACCGACGTCGTCGCCGTGGCACTGCCGCGGTCCGCCTTCGACCGGCTCGCCGCGGAGGAGCCCGAGTTTCGCCGCTTTGTCTTCGCCGCCTATTCGCGGCGGCTGATCGACCTCATGCGGGTCGTCGACGACGTGGCCTTCGGGCGGATCGACGTCCGGCTGGCGGCGCGGCTGCTGGCGCTGGCGGGCGAGGGCGAGGACGTGGCGGCGACCCACCAGCAACTGGCGGCAGAGCTTGGCACCGCGCGGGAGGTGATCTCCCGCGTGCTCCAGGACTTTCAGAAGCGTGGCTTCGTTGCCCAGACCCGCGGGCATATCGCGCTCACCGACCGACCGCGCCTCACGGCCTTGTCGGAGAGCGGCTGAGAACCCGCGAAGCGCGCATCGTCTTCGGTGACATTGTCACTGAAGAGGGTGCGCAGAACATATATTCCTGCCTCAGGTTTGAAGCTGGAGGCACGGAAATGACCATCAATGTCGGCACCATCGACCGGGCGCTGCGCGCGCTGCTCGGCATCGTTCTTCTCGGCGCTGCACTCTTCAGCGGCCTGCCGCTCTTCGAGGGGGCCCTGGCCAAGTACCTCGCTGCCGCCGTGGGCGTCGTGATGCTCGTGGTCGCGGCGACGCGTGTCTGCCCCGTCTACACGCTCTTCGGCCTCAAGACCTGCCGGGCCTGAGCCGATGGAGACGACGTTCACGCCCTTTGCATCGCTTGGCGGCGGCGTCCTTGTCGGCCTCGCCGCGGTCCTGATGATGGGGCTGCTCGGCCGGATCATGGGCGCGACCGGCATTGTCTCCGGTGCCCTCCTGCCCTCACGCCCGGGCGAGCGCGGCTGGAGGCTCGCCGTGGTCCTCGGCATGGTGACGGGGCCGCTCGCCTATCTGGGGCTGACCGGAGAGATGCCGGCGGTCGAGGTGCCGGCATCGACACTGATGCTCGTGGCGGGCGGGCTGATCGTCGGCGTGGGCGTGACCCTCGGGTCCGGTTGCACCTCCGGACACGGCGTCTGCGGACTGGCGCGGCTGTCGCCTCGCTCGCTGGTCGCGACGCTCACCTTCATGGCGACCACGGCAGCGACCGTCTACGTCGTGCGCCATGGTGCGGGGGGCTGAGATGGCGATCCTTGCCGCGTATGTGATCGGCCTCGTCTTCGGCCTCGGGATCGCGATCTCGGGCATGGCCAACCCGGCCAAGGTGCTCAACTTCTTCGACGTCGCCGGGAACTGGGACCCAAGCCTCGCCTTCGTGATGGGCGGAGCGCTGGTCGTGACGCTCCTCGGCTACCGGCTTCTCCCCGGCCGTGGCTCGCCGGTGCTGGCCGAGCGCTTCGCCTGGCCGACGGCGCGCGACATCGACCTGCGGCTTGTGGCCGGCAGCGCGATCTTCGGTGTCGGCTGGGGCATTGCCGGCTTCTGCCCCGGCGGCGCCCTGCCCGCGCTCGGCACCGGGCGCGCCGAGGTTCTGGTCTTCGTCGCCGCGATGGCGGCCGGGATCGTTCTCACAAGACTTCTGCAGCGCGGCCCGGGCGCCCAACGGCGCGCCGCAAGCGTCTGAGCAGCGTCTCGCAGATAGGGAGGAAACAATGCTGGACACCAAAGAGACCCCGACGACCGCGCACCCGATCAACATGGACATCCGGCCCGATGTCAGCGCCCATTTCGACGAGGCCACCAACACGATCAGCTACATCGTGAAGGACCCGGCATCGAATGCCTGCGCGATCGTCGACAGCGTGATGGACATCGACTACGCGGCCGGGCGGATCACCTACGATCACGCCGACGCGCTGATCGCCGAGATCCGCGAGCGCGGTCTCGCGCTCGAATGGATCATCGAGACCCATGTGCACGCCGATCACCTGTCGGCGGCGCCCTATATCCAGGAGAAGCTGGGCGGAAAGATCGGCGTCGGCTCGAAGATCCAGGTGGTGCAGGAGACCTTCGGCAAGATCTTCAACGAGGGCACCGAGTTCCAGCGCGACGGCTCCCAGTTCGATGCGCTGTTCGAGGACGGCGACACCTACACGGTCGGCCAGATGACCTGCGTCGCCATGTACACACCGGGCCACACGCCCGCCTGCATGACGCATGTGATGGGCGACGCGGCCTTCGTGGGCGACACGCTCTTCATGCCGGATGGCGGCTCGGCGCGCGCCGACTTCCCGGGCGGCGATGCGGGCACGCTCTACGACAGCATCCAGAAGGTTCTGGCCCTGCCGGAGGCGATGCGCCTCTTCATGTGCCACGACTACGGACCGGGTGGGCGCGACATCGCGTGGAAGACCACGGTGGCCGAGGAAAAGGCCAGCAACATCCATGTCGGCAGCGGCAAGACCCGCGAGCAGTTCATCAGGTTCCGCACCGAGCGTGACGCCCAGCTTGCCATGCCGAAGCTCATCATCCCCTCGCTCCAGGTGAACATGCGCGCCGGCGAGGTGCCGCGGGACGCGCACGGAGACCCGATGCTGAAGGTGCCGGTCAACAAGCTCTGACCCCCGCGCCTCGATCGCGCGGCCGGCTTCGGCCCGCCGCGCGATCCGGACGTGACCTGCACCTGGAGAGAGGAAAACCCATGGACATCAAGACGATCACGCCGGCGCTGTCGGTCAGTCCGCAGATCGCGCCCGGCGATGTCACGGCCATCAAGGCGGCCGGCTTCCGGTCCGTCATCTGCAACCGCCCGGACGGCGAGGGCGCCGACCAGCCCACCCACGAGGAGATCGACGTCGCCGCGCGTGCTGCGGGGCTCGAGACGCGCTACCTGCCCGTGACGCAGGGCAAGGTGCAGGACGCCGATGCGACGGCCTTCGGCACCGCGCTGCGGGACCTGCCCGGCCCGGTTCTCGCCTACTGCCGCTCGGGCACGCGCTCGGCGACGCTCTGGTCGCTTTCCGAAGCGAGGACGCGCCCGCTGGCCGAGATCCTCACGGCCACCAAGGCGGCGGGCTACGACATGAACGGCGTCGCGCGCCGGATCGCCAATGGCGGCAGGACGCCGACGGATACCGGCGATGCCAGGTTCGACGTGGTGATCGTCGGTGCGGGCGCGGCCGGGATCTCGGTCGCTGCAAGCCTCTCCAATCGCAAGCACGATCTGGAGATCGCGATCATCGACCCGGCCGACATTCACTACTACCAGCCCGGCTGGACCATGGTCGGCGGCGGCATCTTCGAGCCGGCCAAGACGGCCAGGACCATGGGCAGCCTCATTCCCGCCGGCGTGCACTGGATCAAGGCCGCCGTCGCCGCCTTCGAGCCGGCCGACAATGCCGTGATCCTCGATGGCTGCCGGGTGGTGAAATACGACCGGCTGGTCGTCTGCCCCGGCCTCAAGCTCGACTGGGAAGCGGTCGAGGGTCTCGAGGAGACGCTGGGGCGCAACGGTGTGACCTCGAACTACCGCTACGACCTCGCGCCCTACACCTGGCAGCTGGTGCAGGGCATGCGTGGTGGCCGGGCGCTGTTCACCCAGCCGCCGATGCCGATCAAATGCGCCGGCGCGCCGCAGAAGGCGCTCTATCTCTCGGGCGATCACTGGTTCCGCAAGGGCGGGCTGAACGGCATCGACATCCAGTTCTGCAATGCCGGCGGCGTGCTCTTCGGGGTCAAGGACTATGTCCCCGCGCTCCAGAGCTACATGGACAGGTACGGCGCCACGCTGAACTACTTCCACAACCTCGTCGCCATCGACGGGCCGGCCAAGACGGCCACCTTCGAGATCAGGAAGCCCGACACGGCGCCCGAGCGCGTCGAGATGGGCTTTGACATGATCCATGTCTGCCCGCCCCAGACCGCGCCCGACTTCATCCGGGTCTCGCCGCTGGCCGACAGCGCCGGCTGGGTCGATGTCGATCAGTCGACCCTGCGCCACAAGACCTTTGAGAACGTCTGGTCGCTCGGCGACGTGATGAACGCGCCCAATGCCAAGACGGCGGCGGCCGCGCGCAAGCAGGCGCCGGTGGTGGCGGAGAACATCGTGGCCGACATCGCCGGCCTCTCGCCGCATGCGCTCTATGACGGTTACGGCTCCTGCCCGCTCACGGTCGAGCGCGGCAAGATCGTGCTGGCCGAGTTCGGCTATGGCGGCACGCTGCTGCCGAGCTTCCCGAGGGCGCTCATCGACGGCACACAGCCAAGCCGCCTCGCCTGGTTCCTCAAGGAAACGATGCTGCCGCCGATCTACTGGAAGGCGATGCTGCGCGGCAAGGAGTGGATGGCGAAGCCCGAGAAGCTCTCCGTCTCGCCGGCCTGATCCGGGCTTCTTTCCCCCGGCCCGCAACTGGCGGGCGGATCGCCGCCGCCGCCCGCCATTCTCGAAACCATGGTGCCGCATGCCCCCCTTCCTGATCCGCTCCGTCCCGATCCTCGACTGGGGCCGGAGCTACTCGCGCACGGCGCTGTCAAACGACCTCATCGCGGCGGTGATCGTCACGATCATGCTGATCCCGCAGTCGCTGGCCTATGCGCTGCTGGCGGGCCTGCCGCCGGAGGCGGGCATCTACGCCTCGATCCTCCCGATCCTGCTCTATGCGGTCTTCGGCACGTCGCGGGCGCTCGCCGTGGGGCCGGTGGCCGTGATCTCGCTGATGACCGCGGCCGCCGTGGGCGACGTTGCCGAGCAGGGCACCGCGGGCTACGCCGTGGCCGCGCTGGCCCTGGCCGGCCTTTCGGGCGCCATGCTGCTCACGATGGGCCTGCTGAGGCTGGGCTTTCTCGCCAACATTCTCAGCCACCCGGTGATTGCCGGCTTCATCACCGCGTCGGGCATCCTGATCGCCTTCAGCCAGCTCAAGCATGTCTTCGGCGTCGAGGTGCATGGCCATACGCTGATCGACATCGCGGGCGGCCTGCTGGGATCGCTGGGCGAGGTCAATCCCGTCACGCTGGCGATCGGGGC
>JBCBPG010000002.1:0-24504 GCA_039820865.1 Pseudomonadota bacterium | reverse complement strand
GCCACGACGCGCATGACAGCTCCGCAGCAGGCCTCGCGACCATGCTGACGCGCGGCGCAGCCGAGTCGGCGATCGAGCACCGGCCGATCGACGTCCTCGGGCGCATGGGCCTCGACCGAAACCCGTTGCAGCGCGAGCGCGTCCCCGCCATCCGGGCCGCGCTGGTCGATGCGGCGGCGGGCGCCCAACGGGAGGCAGGTCCATGAGCGAGGCCCCGAAACCGCGCTCGGCCGGCATGCTGCGCGCGCGCCCGACCGCCCAGCCGCGCCCGCTGATGGAGAGCCGGGAGCGCCGCGGTGCCTTCCGCGCCACCGTCCTCACGCTCTTCCCCGAGATGTTCCCCGGCCCCCTCGGCCATTCGCTCATGGGCAAGGCGCTGAAGGAGGGGGCCTGGGCGCTCGGCACGCTCGACATCCGCCGCTTCGCGACCGACCGCCACCGCACCGTCGACGACACGCCGGCGGGCGGCGGGCCCGGCATGGTGATGAAACCGGACGTCCTCGCCGCCGCCATCGACGCCGCGCGCAGAGAGGACAGGCGCGAGGACCACGGCCAGCCGCCGCGCCCCACGCTCTATCTCAGCCCGCGGGGCAAGCCCTTCGACCATGCCATGGCCACAACGCTCGCCCGCGCGCCGGGGCTCATCCTCCTCTGCGGCCGCTACGAGGGCGTGGACGAGCGGGTGATCGAGGCGCGGGGCCTGAGCGAGGTCTCGATGGGCGACTTCGTGCTCTCGGGCGGCGAGATCGCGGCCATGGCGCTTCTCGACGCGGTCCTCAGGCTGCGTCCCGGCATCCTCGGCAATGCCGCTTCGGCCGAAGAAGAGAGCTTCTCGACCGGCCTTCTCGAGCACCCGCAATTTACCCGACCCGCGGTATGGGAGGGGCGGGCGATCCCGGAGGTCTTGACTTCCGGCCACCATGCCCTCATTGCCCGCTGGCGCCGCGCCGAGGCCGAAAGGCTGACGCGCGAACGGCGCCCAGATCTATGGGCGGCCCACCGGGCCCGCGGCACCGCCGACGGGCCGTCCGGCATTGGGGCCGCAGCCCCCGGGAAACCGGGCGCACCAGAGCAATCGGGCGCGGGGAACAGTCCGGCCACGGCCGGTCCCGGGACCGATACCGGGGAGAAAAAGGAATGACGCGATGAACATTATCGAGCAGCTCGAGGCGGAGCAGATCGCCACTCTCGACAAGAAGATCCCCGACTTCTCGGCCGGCGACACGGTTCGCGTCGGCTTCAGGGTGACCGAGGGTACGCGCACCCGAATCCAGAACTTCGAGGGTGTGTGCATCTCGCGGCGCAAGGGCGACCGGCTGGCCGCCAGCTTCACCGTCCGCAAGATCTCGTTCAACGAGGGTGTCGAGCGCGTCTTCCCGCTCTACAGCCCGAACATCGATTCGATCACGGTCGTGCGCCGCGGCGCCGTCCGCCGCGCCAAGCTCTACTACCTGCGCTCGCGCCGCGGCAAGTCGGCCCGCATCGTCGAGAACACCAAGTACAAGCCCAGGCGCGACGCCAACGCCGAGGCCTGAGCCCGGCGCACGCCCTGCAACTGCCGCCCGCCGCCGGATCACCGCGGCGGGCGTTGTCGTTGCGGTGTCAGGCCCGTGCCAGGCCCGTGCCAGGCCCATGCCAGGCCGGCGTCAGGCCCATGTCAGGCCGGCGCCACCTCGTCGGCCGCGCCCTCGCCGATCTCGGCCATCCGGCGGCGCAGCGACAGCCGGTCGAGCGAGGCCAGCGGCAGCGCCAGGATCGCCCCGATCCGCCGGTCCAGCACGCGATAGCACTGACGGAAGGCCAGCGCCTGCTCGGCCGCCGTGCCGCCCGCCTTGGACGGGTCGGGCAGTCCCCAATGCGCCGTCACGGGCTGCCCCGGCCAGGCAGGACAGACCTCGCCCGCCGCCTGGTCGCAGAGCGTGAAGACGAAGTCCATCTGTACCGCGTCGGGTGCCTCGAAGACCGACAGCGGCTTCGGCGCCAGCTGGCCCGTGTCGTGGCCCATCTCGCGCAGCACCTCCTCGGCCTGGGGATGCAGCGCCTCGGCCGGCGCGACCCCGGCCGAGTGGCCGCGCACGCGCCCGCCCCCCTGCGACGTGAGGATCGCCTCGGCCATCTGCGAACGTCCCGCATTCGCCGTGCAGATGAAGAGCACGTTCAGTGTCCCGTCCGTCATCGCCCGCTCCTTTCGCTCAAGCGCGGTTCACAGCGTCACCGGGCGGCGGCCGACATGTCGACCTGCCCCCGGTCCGGGCAACTGTAACAAAAATGCGACATCGTGTCACCGCGCGATCCGGCGGGACCGGCGCGGTTGGTGCGGGAGGGCGGCGCGGGTGGCCGGCGGCGTCACTCGACCAGCTTGCGCGCCTCGTCGACCAGCATGATCGGGATGCCCGAGCGGATGGGATAGGCGAGATTGGCGGGCTTGGAGACCAGCTCCATGCGCTCGGCATCGAAGGCGAGGCGTGCGCCCGTCAGCGGGCAGACCAGCGCCTCGAGCACCCGCGGCGCCGGGCGCTGGGGTCCCGCCCGGGAGGCCGCCGGCGGCGCATCGGGCATCCCGCCGGGCGCGTCCTCGGCCCCGTCGCCGGGCGCATCCGCCATCACTGGACCTTGTCGTCCGACCCGCCCGAGGCGATGGCGAACTGCATCAGCGCCGTCAGCGTCTCCAGCCGGTCGCCGAGGCGCGGGGCCTCGAGCAGCGCCTGGCGCTCCTCGACCGAGAAGGGGCACATCATCGAGAGCGAGTTGACCAGCAGCTCCTCCTCCGCCTCCTGCATCGCGTCGAAGTCCGAGGACAGGTTGGCCGAGGTGAAGTACCGCTTGAGGAGCGCGAGGAAGCCGTCGCGGTCGAAGCCCTTGGCGCTCTCGCTGCCGCCGAGATCGGCGTGGAAGTCCGACCACTCGGCCTGCACCCGGCGAAACGGGGTGAAGCCGTCGACCTCGCCCTTCACGCGGAACCGGCTGACCCCGCTCAGCGCGATCAGGTAGCGCCCGTCCTCGGTCTCGCTCAGCGACGTGACGCGCCCCGCGCAGCCGATCTTGTGCAGCTTGGGCGGTGTGCCGCTGTCGACGAAGGGCTGGATCATGCCGATCAGCCGGTGGTCCGAGCGCAGGCAGTCGTCCAGCATCGCCAGGTAGCGCGGCTCGAAGATGTTGAGCGGCAGCCGGGCGCGCGGCAGCAGCAGCGCGCCCGGCAACGGGAAGATCGGGAGGACGTCCGGCAGGTCGGCAGGTGCGAAGCGGCGGGCCATCGGGCCTCCCTGGATGGAACCCGCGGCGGGGCTCAGGCGAAGATGAGCGAACTGAGGCGCCGCCGGGCGCGCCCGGCCAGCGGATCCTTGGGGCCGAGGCTCTCGATCAGCGTCAGCAGGCGCGTCTTGGCGGCGCCGTCGTTCCACTCGCGGTCACGGCGGAAAAGCTCGAGCAGCGCATCGATCGCGCCCTCGTTGTCGCCCTGCCCGATCAGCGCATCGGCCAGCTTGAGGCGCGTCTCGTGGTCGTCGGGCGTGGCCTCAAGCGCCGCGTGCAGCGCCGCGACCTCGCCCGCCGCGCCGGCATTGGCGGCCAGCGCCAGCTGCGCGCGCACGGCCTTGATCTCGGGATCGTCGACCAGCACCGGGGGCACGAGGTCGAGCGCCTGCTGCGCCTCCTCGGGCCGGCCGAGCGCGATCAGCGCGCGGGCCATCCCGGCGATGGCGCGCCCGTTCTCGCCATCCTCGCCCGCGACGGCGGCATAGGTCTGGAAGGCGTCCTCGAGCGCGCCCTCGGCCAGCATCTTGTCGGCCATGTCCAGCGCCTGATCGAGATCGGCCCCGCCCTCGGCACCGCCGATGCCCATCGCCTCGGCGATCCGGCCCAGGAAGTCCTTGATCTGCGCCGGCCCCGGCGCGCCCGGGAAACCCGCGAGCCCCTGGCCCTGGGCAAAGGCGACCGTCATCGGAAAGGCCGTCGCGCCCAGCTGCGAGGGCACCATCGGGTTCTGGTCGCTGTCCAGCTTTGCCAGCCGGATCGCGCCGCGATAGGCGGCAAGCTCGCGCTCCAGCATCCGGATGTAGTCCTGCGCCGCCTTGTCCAGCCGCGGCGCCATGACCGCGATGATCGGCCCCTGCATCGAGGCCTGGACAACGTCCTGCACGAAGGTCGCATCGCTGGTGTCGAAGGCGATCGGCTGTGCCGCGCCCGGGGCTGCGCCCGGCGCCGCGCCACCCGGCGCACCCGGGCCACCTGCACCACCTGGCCGTCCACCACCCAGTTCGATCATCTCGCGCCCCCACCCTTTGCCTGCCCGCCGGTCAGCGCGGGACATAGACTGCCCCTCGAACGGGCGCAATCGACCGGGCACGGGGCGAGGCGGGCGCTCATGCCGACCGCTCCCGCGCCAGCGCCTCGAGCGCGTCGAAATCCACCCGCAGCGCCTCGCGGCCCAGATGGTCGAGGAAGCGGGCGAAATCGGCGACCGCGATGGCCGTGGTCGCGCGGTTATGCATCGGATGGGCATTCATCACGTCATGCGCGTCGATGGCCTGGTCCAGCACGAAGCGCACCGCGCCAGCCCCCGGCGCCATCAGCGCAAAGGGCGTCACCGCGCCCGGCCGCACGCCCAGCGTCTCGAACAGCAGGTCCGGCTTGCCGAAGCTCGACCCCTTCGCCCCGATCGCCTTCTCCAGGTCGCGGATGCGGATCTCGCGGTCCTCGAGGCACGTGACCAGCCAGAGCCCGCCCTTCTTCTCCTTGAGAAACATGTTCTTCACATGGGCGCCGGGCTGCGAGCCCCGCAGCGCCACGCTGTCGGCCACGGTACCCATCGGCGGGTGGTCGTAATGCGTCCAGGCAATCGAGAGCGCACGGAACAGCGCATAGAGCGCCACCTCGGCCGCCCGCTCCTCCGCCACCACCGCCGTCGCCACGTCCTCGCCGGGATCGTCCGTCATCGAAACCTCCGCCGTCGGCGAGGTAACGCGGACGTCCGATACAGCAAGGCGCGATGGCCGCGGCGGTGGAGAAATGCCGCGCCCGACCGAGCGACGCGGGCGGGCCGTTCGGACGCACAACACCCGATCAGGTGGTCGCCGGCACGCCGGAGAAGTCGAGGAACTCGGCCAGATCGGCCTCGGTCATGCCCAGCTGTTCGAGCGTGGCGGTGTTGGAGCTCTCCTCCATCGCCTTGGCAAAGGCCTCGTCGGTCAGGCGGTCGACCGGGATCTTGCTGTTCGGCATCCAGCGCCGCCAGATCCGCTTCATGCGCCAGCCGTGCACCGCCAGGAACATGCGCGACTGCCAGAACCCGTTGGCCCGCGAGGCCCCGATGTCGTCGGCCTGGGTCGTCTTCAGCACCTCGGTCGTGACCGGCTCAAAGATCTTCCTGAGCCGCGAGGGATTGAACCCCACATGGCGCCCGTTGAAGTCGAACAGCTCGGCGACGTCGGCGACGACCTTCTGGCGCGCGGTGCCGATGACGTTGACCGACCGGGGCCCGTTGGCCGCGACGAAGGTCTGGCAGACCTCGTTCACTTGGCGGATGCCGATCCCGCGCACCGCCATCAGGTAGTCGTAGCTCTCGAGCGTCCGCTTGACCTCGTAGTGCTTCTTCAGCGCCGGACCCAGCACGTGATGATCGGCCAGTTCGTAGAAGCCGAGCGGATAGTAGAACGGGCCGAACTTGATCATGTTGGCACGGTTGGTTTTGCTGAAGATCGACATGGCAGGCTCCGCGCTGGCTGGGCTGGCGGTCTCGCGACACGCTCAGGGCTGATCCGGTGGCCGGGCGGCACGGCCCGGTCTCGCCCAGTCGGTATCCGCAGGCTGCGACGGGGTTCACCGGACGGCAGAAGGCGCCAAAGGCCCCGTCACGGTTTCATCCCGCGGCTCGCGCCATCGTGACCCCAGGGCACGCAGCACCCTGTCGGCGCGCCGCCACGGTTGCGCCGCCGCCTGTCCTGTTTAAACACTGGAAGCAATTGGCCGGCCCCGAATGCCGGCGAGACATCAACAGGGAGACTGCCCCATGACTTTCCGCAGCCTGACCGCGACCGCCGTCGCGGCGCTCCTCGCCATGGCGCCGGCCGCCTATGCCGCCTGCGACGACGGCGAGATCGTGATGAAGTTCAGCCACGTCGCCAACGCCGACAAGCACCCCAAGGGCATTGCCGCCAACCTGCTGGCCGAGCGCGTCAACACCGAGATGAACGGCACGGCCTGCATGGAGGTCTTCCCGCAGAGCCAGCTCTACAACGATGACAAGGTGCTCGAGGCGATGCTGCAGGGCGACGTCCAGTTCGCCGCGCCGTCGCTGTCCAAGTTCGAGAAGTTCACCAAGAAGTTCCGGATCTTCGACCTGCCCTTCATGTTCGAGGACGTGGCCGCCGTCGACCGCTTCCAGGCGGGCGAGACCGGCCAGGCGCTGCTGACCTCGATGAAGCGCCGGGGGCTGCTCGGCCTCGCCTACTGGCACAACGGCATGAAGCAGATGTCGGCCACCAAGCCGCTCATCGACCCGTCGGACGCTGCCGGTCTCAAGTTCCGCACCCAGCAGTCGGACGTGCTGGTCGCGCAGTTCGTCGCCCTCGGCGCGAACCCGCAGAAGATGGCCTTCTCCGAGGTCTACGGCGCGCTGCAGCAGGGCGTCGTCGACGGCCAGGAGAACACCTGGTCGAACATCTACGGCCAGAAGTTCTTCGAGGTGCAGGACGGCGTCACCGAGACCAACCACGGCATCATCGACTATCTCGTCGTGGTATCGGACGAGTGGTGGAACAGCCTGCCCGACGATGTCCGCAGCCAGCTGGGCGAGATCGTCGCGGGCGTGACCGAGACCCGCAACTCGGAATCGACCCGCGTCAATGCCGACGCCAAGCAGGCCGTCATCGAAGCCGGCACCGAGGTCCGCACGCTGACGCCCGAGCAGCGCGCCGCCTGGGTCGAGGCGATGAAGCCCGTCTGGGACCAGTTCGTCGGCGACGTGGGCCAGGACACGATCGACGCCGCGCAGGCCGCCAACAACGCGAGCTGACGGCAGGGCCGCGTCCCTCGGGGCACGCGGCCGCTCACCGGATCCGCGCGCCGGCCCCCGTCGGCCGGTGCGCCCCCGATACGCCACACGACACGCCACACGCCACACGACACGCCACCCGCCGCGACCGTTCGAGACGCCCCGGAGACAGGCCATGTCCGCCAGCTACAGCGCCACCACGCCGCTCGGCCAGGCGATCAACTGGATCGAGGAATCGCTGATCGCGCTGATGCTGGGCGCGATGACGGCGATCACCTTCGCCAACGTGATCGCGCGCTATGTCTTCAACGACAACATCCTCTGGGCGCTCGAGGCCACCGTCTTCCTCTTCGCCTGGCTGGTGCTGCTGGGCGCGACCTACTGCGTCAAGATCACCGCGCATCTCGGCGTCGACGTGATGGTGAACCAGTTCTCGGCCCCCGGACGCCGCGCGCTGGCCTGGAGCGCCTGGGCCTGCTGCATGGCCTTCTCGATCCTGCTCTTCGTCGGCTCGTGGAACTACTGGGCGCCCTTCGCCAACCTGCCGGAGTTCGACGGCACCTGGCGCGACCAGATCTGGTACGAGGTCAACGACATCCCCATGCCGGGCTTCCTGGCCTGGCTGGGCGATGCGGTGAACCAGGGCGAGGCCTACGAGAAGATGCCCCGCTTCATTCCCTACGCCATCCTGCCGATCGCCTCGCTGATCCTGGTGCTGCGCTTCGTCGAGGTCGCCTGGCGGCTGGCGACCGATCGCCAGCAGCTGCTCATCGTAAGCCACGAGGTCGAGGACGACCTCAAGGCCATCAAGGACTGACCCCCGCGAGCCCGCCAACGAGGCCGCCACGAGGACGACGCGATGGAAATGCTGCTGCTCTTCGGCCTCGTGATCGGGTTCCTGATGCTGGGCGTGCCGGTGGCGGTCTCGCTCGGCCTCGCCTCGATGATGTTCCTCTACCTCTTCTCCGACGCCTCGCTGGCCTCGATCGCGGGGACGCTGTTCAATGCCTTCGACGGGCACGCGACGCTGCTGGCGATCCCGTTCTTCGTGCTGGCATCGTCCTTCATGTCGACCGGCGGCGTGGCACGGCGGATCATCCGCTTCGCCATCGCCTGCGTCGGCCATTTCCGCGGCGGACTGGCGATTGCCTCGGTCTTCGCCTGCATGATGTTCGCGGCGCTCTCGGGCTCGTCCCCCGCGACGGTCGTCGCCATCGGGACCATCGTGATCGGGGCGATGCGCCAGGTCGGCTACAGCCGTGACTTCGCCGCGGGCGTGATCTGCAATGCCGGCACGCTCGGGATCCTGATCCCGCCATCGATCGTGATGGTCGTCTATGCGACCGCCACCGACACCTCGGTGGGGCGGATGTTCCTGGCGGGGGTGATCCCCGGGATCATGGCGGGGCTGATGCTGATGATCGGCATCTATGTCGCGGCGCGGATCAAGAACATGCCGGCCCAGCCCTTCGCGGGCCTGGCCGAGATCGTGGACAGCGGGCGCGATGCCTTCTGGGGCCTGTTCCTGATCGTGATCATCATGATCGGCATCTACGGCATTCCGGGGCTGACGCCCGCGATCTTCACGCCGACCGAAGCGGCCGCCGTCTCGGCCGTCTATGCCTTCTTCGTCGCCCATTTCGTCTATCGCGACATGGGACCGTTCAAGGAGGAGGGCATGCAGGCGCCGGGCGAGACCTTTCTGTTTCTCGCCGCGCTCTGCCTGCTGATCGCGATGGGCCCGGGCTGGCTGGCCGAGAGCACCGGGCTCGAGCTCGGCTGGCCGCTCTTCCTGCTGCTCGCCGCCGGCCTCGCCTTCCTGCCCGCCGCGGCGCTCGCCGGCGCCAAGGGCGAGGGGATGGAGGTCGTCGGCATCGCCCGGGACCTGCCCCGCAGCCTTGGCGCCCTGGTGCACCCGGACACCAAGACGACGCTGCTCGAGGCCGGCAAGCTCACGATCATGCTGATGTTCATCATCGCGAACGCGCTGATCCTGAAGCATGTACTGACCGAGGAGCGGATCCCCCAGGAGATCGCCGAGGCGATGCTGGCGGCCGGTTTCGGTCCGATCATGTTCCTGGTGGTCGTGAACGTGATCCTGCTGATCGGCGGTCAGTTCATGGAGCCCTCGGGCCTCCTGATCATCGTGGCGCCGCTGGTCTTTCCCATCGCCATCCAGCTCGGCATCGATCCGATCCATCTCGGCATCATCATGGTGGTGAACATGGAGATCGGGATGATCACCCCGCCGGTGGGTCTCAACCTCTTCGTGACCTCGGGCGTGGCCAAGATGCCCGTGCTCGACGTCGTGCGCGCGGCCCTGCCCTTCCTCGGCATCCTGGTCGTCTTCCTGATCCTGGTGACCTATGTCCCGATCCTGTCGACCTGGCTGCCCACGCTGGTCATGGGGCCCGAGGTGATCCTGCAGTAGCACCGGGCGGTGCCCCTGCCCGCCCACGTCAGGATATGCCCGAACCTGTGAACAGGCAGAGAACATCGGCCGTGCGGCCCCGCTTTCCTGGCGTCGGGCCCAACGTGAGAGGTCTCGACGGGACCGACGCCGGTCTCCCTGGCGCATCCCGCGTCGACGGGGTGTTGCGGGGGCGGTGTCCGGCCTGCGAAAGCCCCGATCACGCTTCGCGGCGCGGGGCGTGCGGGCGGCGGTGACAGGCTAGGTTCCGGCGTGAACAGACCCTTCCGGGAGGCCCCGATGCCCTCATCCGTCACGCGCCGCGACCCGTCCGCGGGCTCGACCATCCGACCGTCTGCACGGCGCCAGCGGCAGGCCAGCCTGCCGGGGCTGCTCGTGCCCGTTCTCGCCTGTCTCGGCGCCGCCCTGGCGGCGCTGCTGCCGATGAGAGCCGCGGCCTGCGGCACCGCGGAGACGGTCTGCACCGTCGAGGGCGGGGAGTACCGGCTGGTGCTGCCGGCATCCGGCGAGGGGCCGGCCCCGGCGCTCCTCTACCTGCACGGCTGGGGCGCGTCACCCGCGGGCGTGCTGAGCGGGCGCGGCGCCATGGTCGACCGCGCGCTCGCCCGCGGCTACGCGGTCGTGCTGCCGCAGGGCCTGCCGCGCGCCGGGCGGACGCAGCGCGACTGGGACGTCTCGGACGGCCGGCCGCATCCACGCGACGACGTCCCCTTCCTCGCCGCCGTACTGGACGACGCGGCCGGGCGCGGGATCGACCGCGACCGGGTGCTGATGGCGGGCTTCTCGCGCGGCGGCTCGATGGTCTGGGACGCGTTCTGCCGCATGCCCGGCCTCGCCGCCGCCTATGCCCCCGTGGCAGGCGCCTTCTGGGTACCGGGGGTCGAGGGCGGCTGCGCGGACGGGCGCCTCGCGGTCTGGCACGTGCACGGCTGGGGCGACCGGGTCGTGCCGATCGAGGGCCGGCCGATCGGCACGATCCTGCTGCAGGGCGACGTCTTCGACAGCCTGGCGACACTCCGCACCCACCTGGGCTGCGACGCCCGCCAGCCCGACACGGCCGAGGCAGGCGCAACCCCCCGCTGGACACGCAGCTGGACCGGCTGCCAACGCGGCCGCATCGACCTCACCCTCCACCCCGGCGGCCACACGGTGCCCGAGGGCTGGACCGAGGAGGCGCTCGACTGGTTCGAGGCGCGGCTGAGCGAGACGGCGACGCGATAGAGCATTTTCCAGCCAGACTGGATCAGTCTGGCGACAAGAAAATGCGTCAATCAAAACAGCCTAGAGTGCGAGACCTGACGCCGTCGGGTCGGCAAGCGCTCTAGCCCGCGGCGCCGGCGATGCACCCTGCGGCGGTCGCCTGACCGTTCCGCCGCCGTGCAGGGGGCGTGGAGCGCGCCGCGGCGATCAGTAGCTGTAGTCGGCGTAGATCCTGGAGAGGTCGCCGCCCCACTCGCCGTGGTACTTCGCGAGGAGCTCGTCGGCCGGGGTCTGGCCGGAGGTGGCGATCTCGCGGATGGCGTTCAGGAAATGCGCCTCGTCGCGGTCGAAGGCCGAGGCGCGGGCGCGGGCCTTCAGGCCGGCCTCGGCGATGTCGAGCACCTCGGTGGCCAGCGACTGCATGCTGCGCCCGCGGATCTCGGCCTTGAGGCCGAACTGGGCGGCGTCGCGGCGGAGTTTCTCGCGCTCCTCGGCCGTCCAGCCCTTGCAGAGGTCCCAGGCGGCATCCAGCGCGCCCTGGTCGTAGATGAGCCCGACCCAGAGCGCGGGCAGCGCGCAGAGCCGGCGCCAAGGGCCGCCATCGGCGCCGCGCATCTCGATGAACTTCTTGATCCGCGCCTCGGGGAACAGGGTGGTCAGGTGGTCGCCCCAGTCCGAGAGCGTCGGGATCTCGCCCGGCAGCGCCGGCAGGCGGCCGTCCAGGAAGTCGCGGAACGACTGGCCGCGGGCGTCGATGTACTGCCCGTCGCGGTAGACGAAGTACATCGGCACATCGAGCGCGTAGTCGACCCAGCGCTCGAACCCCATGCCGTCCTCGAACACCCAGGGCAGCGTGCCGGTGCGGTCGGCGTCGAGATCCTGCCAGATGCGCGAGCGCCAGGACTGGTAGCCGTTGACCTTGCCCTCGAAGAAGGGCGAGGCGGCGAAGAGGGCGGTGGCGACCGGCTGCAGCGCCAGTGCGACCCGCAGCTTCTGCACCATGTCGGCCTCGGTCGCGAAGTCGAGGTTCACCTGCACGGTGCAGGTCCGGTACATCATCTGGGTGCCGTGGGTGCCGACGCGCCCCATGTACTCGGTCATCAGGCGGTAGCGGCCCTTGGGCATCATCGGCATGGCCTCGTGCGACCATTCGGGCGCGGCGCCGAGCCCCATGAAGCCCACGCCGATGCCCTCGGCGACCGAGCGGACCTCGGCGAGATGGGCGTTCACCTCGTCGCAGGTCTCGTGGATGGTCTGGAGGGGCGCGCCGGAAAGCTCGAGCTGCCCGCCGGGTTCGAGCGACACGTTGGCGCCGTCCTTCTCGAGCCCGATGATATGCCCGCCCTCGGTCAGCGGCGCCCAGCCGTAGCGGTCGCGCAGGCCCTCGAGCACCGCGCGGATCGAACGCTCGCCGTCATAGGGCAGCGGCTTGTGGGTATCGACGCAGTAGCCGAACTTCTCGTGCTCGGTACCGATGCGCCAGTCCTCGCGGGGCTTGCAGCCCTTGGCGAGGTAGCCGGCCAGGTCGTCACGGCCTTCGATCGGGCCGCCGCCCTGCTGCGGGATGGACATGGGCGACCCTTTCCTTCGCGCGCCAGGGTTCGCCGCACTTAGTCCAGCCCGTCCGCCACGACAAGCATCGCCTTGCAGCGGTGCCTGCGGGGCGTACCGCCGCCGTCAGGGGCGGGCGGTGCGCTGGCGGCGTGCCAGGCCGAGGGCGCCTAGCGCGCCGAGGAGGAGGGCGGCCGGGGCGGGCAGCGGGATCGGGGCCGGCCCGGCATCGGCGAGGAAGAGGCCGGCGAGGTTGATCTCGGTCGCCCCGTCCTTGGCGCCGACGCCGTCGACCTGGACGATGATCTCGCCATCGGCCGAGGCGAGGACGCTGGCGAAGTAGGCATCCTGGACCGCGACGGGGACCGCCGCCTCGCTGTCGCCGGTCGAGATCAGCGTGTCGGTGTCGAGCGTGCCGTCGCCATCGGTGTCGATCGAGACCTCGGCCTGGCGGTTGGCGACGTTGGTGTCGGCGGCGGCGACGTAGAAGGCATAGCGCCGCGTCGCGTCGAGGCCCGAGAAGGTGAGCTGGATGCTGGCGCTGATCTCGGTCGAGCCGAGGTCGGGGCGGTTGCCGACGAGGTAGTCGAAGCGCAGGCCCTCGTCCGTGCGGCTGCCGGCGTTGGAGAAGAAGAAGGACCCGGTATCGAGCGCCTCGACGCTGAGCGACGCGGCGGTCGCGTTGCCGTCCTGATCGACCAGCGCGGTCGCGCCGCTGGTCACGGTGCCGGGCGAGAAGACGGTGTAGACATCCGCCGCGGCGAAGAGCGGGTTGGCCGCGCTCGCCTGCGCATCGGGCCCGCTGGCCGTGCCGCGGCTGCTGCCGAGATCGACGGCGAAGAGGGTGGCTGCGCTGGCGCTGACGGGGCCGAGGGCGGCGAGCGTCGCCGCGAGGGCGAGCGTGGGGCAATGAAGGCGCATGGTCGGATCCTGATCGGAATTGCGTCGGACGGGCCCTGCGTTCCAACGGAACGGGGCGGCATCTGGGCGATACCGGGGCGGTGCGCCAGGTGCCCGGGCGGGGGGTGTCGGGTCGGCCACGCCCTGTCATGCGACCGTGAGCCCTGCGTCATCCGGTGCGGCCGGGCGGCGGTGCCGGGGCGCAGGCAAGGATTGCATTGCCGTGCCTGACGCGCCAAAGTGTCAATCGAAATTGACATAGCCCGGGCAGCTGCTCCGGGGCCGTTGGACAGGAGGCGGCGATGCCCGTTTTTCCCTTCAGTGCGATCGTGGGTCAGGACGCGCTCAAGACGGCGCTGATGATCGCCGCGACCGATCCGGCCGTGGGTGGCGTGCTGGCGATGGGCGAGCGCGGGACGGGCAAGTCCACGACGATCCGGGCGCTGGCGGGGCTGCTGCCGCGCCTGCCGGGGCGCGAGGGCTGCGTCTACAACTGCGATCCCGCGCGCCCGGCGCCGACCTGCGAGGTCTGCGGGCCGGTGGCGGGCGGGCGCCTCGGCCCGATCGTCGAGCGCGCGGTGCCCGTCGTCGACCTGCCGCTGGGCGTGACCGAGGACCGGGTGCTGGGCGCGCTCGACCTGGAGCGGGCGCTGGCGACGGGGGAGAAGCGGTTCGAGCCCGGTCTGCTGGCGCGCGCCCATCGCGGGTTCCTCTACATCGACGAGGTCAACCTGCTGGAGGACCACATCGTCGACCTGCTGCTGGATGTCGCTGCGTCGGGCGAGAACGTGGTCGAGCGCGAGGGGCTGTCGGTGCGCCACCCCGCGAAGGTCGTGCTGATCGGCTCGGGCAACCCGGAGGAGGGCGAGCTGCGCCCGCAGCTCCTCGACCGGTTCGGGCTGTCGGTCGAGGTCTCGGCCTCGCGCGAGATCGTCGAGCGGGTCGAGGCAGTGCGCCGGCGCGAGGCCTTCGAGGACGACCCGGCGGCGTTCCTGGACACCTGGGCGTCGGCCGAGACGGCGGCGTCCGCCCGGCTGGTCGCGGCGCGTGCGCGGCTGGCGGCGGTCGCGGTGCCGGATGACGCGCGCGAGCGGGCGGCCCGGCTCTGCCTGGCGCTGGGTACCGATGGGCTGAGGGGCGAGCTGACGCTGCTGCGCGCGGCGCGGGCGCTGGCGGCGCTTGAGGGGCTGGAGGCGGTCGATGGCGCGCTGATGGACCGGGTGGCGCCGATGGCGCTTGGCCACCGGCTGCGGCGCGATCCGCTGGACGACAGCGCCGCCGGCGCCCGTGTCGAGCGCGCGCTCGCCGATCTCGCCACCGTCTGAGCCATGCTGGACCTCGCCGATCCCGCCGCCTGGCCACCGCCCCCCGCGCGCCCCGATCCCGGTTCGGGGCAGGGGGGCGCCGGGGCCGAGGCCTGGACCATGGCGGTGCAGGCGGCGGCGGTCTCGGCGCTGGTGCCGGGCGCGGTCGGCGGGGTGGTGCTGGCGGCGGGGCCCGGCCCCGCGCGCGACGCCTGGCTGGCGGCGCTGGTGGCCTGTCGCACGGCGCTGGCGGGCGAGGACGCCGCGATGCGCCACCGCCTGCCGGTCGGCTGCCCGGCCGAGCGGGTGAGCGGCGGTCTCGACCTTGCCGCTACCCTGGCCGCCGGGCGCCGGATCGAGGCGCCGGGCATCGTCGCCCGCGCCGCGGGCGCCATCCTGCTCGCGCCCGCGGCCGAGGCGATGGCCCCCGCCACGGCGGCGGCGCTCGCGGCGGCGCTTGAAGCATCCCCGGCGCCGCTGGTCGTGGCCTTCGACGAGGGCGCGGCGGACGAGGGTCTGGCCGCGGCGCTCGACGACCGTCTGACCCTGCGCCTCGCGCTCGGCGCCGTGGCGCTGGGCGATCTGGGCGCGGCGGCGGCGCCATCGCCGGCCGCGCTCAAGGCGGCGGCGGGGCGGATCGGCCGCGTCACGCTCGACGACACGGCGCTGGCGGCACTGGCGGGACTGGCGGCCGGGATGGGGCTGGGATCGCTGCGGCTGTTGCGCGGGGCGGCGGCGGTGGCGCGGGCGCTGGCGGCGCTGGACGGCCGGCTGGCGGTCGAGGAGGACGATCTGGCGGGTGCGGTGCGGCTGGTGCTGGCGCCGCGGGCGCGGTGCTGGCCGGCGCCGGCCGAGGAGGCCGAGGACGAGAGCCCGCCGGAGCCGCCCCAGGACCCGCCCGCAGACAGCGACGAGGCGCCCGACCCGCCCGAGGACGACGACGAGACCGAGCCGGATCCCGGCGAGCTGGCCGAGCGCGTGCTCGAGGCCATGGCGGCGAGCCTGCCGGAGGGTCAGCTGGCCGCGCTGGCGGCCGCGGCGCGGGCAGGGCGCGGCAAGAGCGGCGCGCGGCAGGGGGCCAGGCGGCGCGCGGCGGCGCGGGGCCGGCCGGCGGGTGTGCGCCCCGGCCTGCCGGGCGGTGGCCGGCGGCTGGCGCTGGCCGAGACGCTGGCGGCGGCGGCGCCCTGGCAGCGGCTGCGCGGTGGCGGATCGGGCCGGCTGCAGGTGCGCCGCGACGATCTCCGCCTGCGCCGGCTGGAGGCGCCGGCCGAGGCGCTGACCGTCTTCGTGGTCGATGCCTCGGGCTCGGCCGCGATGGCGCGGCTGGCCGAGGCCAAGGGGGCGGTCGAGATCCTGCTGGCCGAGGCCTATCGCAGGCGCGACCGCGTGGCCCTGGTCGCCTTTCGCGGGCGCGGGGCGGAGCTGGTGCTGGCGCCGACGCGGGCGCTGGCCCGGGCGCGCCGCGCGCTGGCGGGGCTGCCGGGCGGGGGCGCGACGCCGCTCGCCTCGGGGCTGGAGGCCGCGCTGGCGCTGGCCGCGGCGGCCCGGCGCGAGGGGCAGGCGGCGCAGGTCGTCGTGCTGACCGACGGGCGGGCGAACATCGCGCGCGACGGGCAACCCGGACGGGCGGGCGCGCGCGCGGATGCCGAGGCGGCGGCGCGGGCGCTGGCGGCCGAGGCGGGCGTGCTGGTCGTCGACACCGCCGCGCGGCCCTCGCGCGAGGCGCGCTCGCTGGCCGAGGGTTCGGGCGCGCGGTACATCGCGCTGCCGGGTGCCGATGCCGGGCGCATCGCGGACGCGGCCCGCGCGTTGCGGGGCGACGGCGCCCCCGCGCGCCAGCCCGGCCGGCGATGAGCGCGCCGGTGGCAGCGCCGCTCCGCCCGCGCTGGTCGATCGAGGGTCGTGGCTGGCCGATGGCCGAGCACAGCCGTTTCGTCACCGTTCGCGGCCTCAGCTGGCATGTGCAGGTGATCGAGCCCGAGCGCGCCGGCCCGCCGGTCGATGTCTTGATGCTGCACGGCCTGGGCGGTGCGGGGCACAGCTGGCGCGGCGTGGCACCGCTGCTGGCGCCCCATGCACGGATCATCGTGCCCGACCTGCCGGGCCACGGCTTCACCGGCTGGCCGCAGGGGCCGGGTTTCGCGCTGCCGGGACAGGCGCGGCTGATGGCGGCGCTGATGGGCGCGATCGACGCGCGCCCCGTCCTTGGCATCGGGCATTCCGCGGGCGCGCCGATCCTGGCGCGCATGACGCTGGACGGTCTGGCACCGATCCGCGCGATCGTCGCCTTCAACGGCGCCTTCCGGCCGTTCCCGGGGCTGGCGGGGCGGGTGCTGCCGGGGCTGGCGCGGGCGCTGGCGCTGAACCCGATCGTGCCGCGGGCGATGGCGATGGGCACGGTCATGGACCCGCTGTCGGTCGAGCGGCTGATCGTCGGCACCGGATCGCGGATCGACCCTGCCGGGCTCGCGCTCTATCGCCGGCTGATCGCCTGCCCGGGCCATGTGGCCGGCGCGCTGGCGATGATGGCGGCCTGGCAGCTTGAGCCGCTGATGCGCGACCTGCCGGGGCTCGGCGCCGACCTGGTGCTGGCCTCGGGCACCGCCGACCGTGCCGTGCCCCCGCGCGAGGCCGAGGCGGTGGCCGCCCGGGTGCGGGGCGCGCGCGTCGTCGCGCTCGGCGGGCTCGGCCACCTCGCCCACGAAGAGGCGCCCGACCGGGCGGCGGCGCTGGTGATCGAGACCGCGCGGCGCGTCGGGATCCTGCCTGCCAACCGCGCGAGGGTGGCGTGATGGAACCGATTGCCCGGGTTTCGTGGACTTCCCCGTCCGTTTCCCCAATTGTCAGGTTATCATGACAGTCCTTGACCGTAACTTTCCCGAGACAGGCGCCACGCGCCCCCATGCCGTGGTCATTGGCTCGGGGCTCGGCGGTCTCGCCACCGCGATCCGCCTCGGCGCCCGCGGCTGGCGCGTCAGCGTGCTGGAGCGGCTGGACTGCCCCGGCGGCCGTGCCCGGGTGTTCCGCCAGGACGGCTTCAGCTTCGACGCGGGGCCCACGATCATCACGCTGCCGCAGCTGATCGACGATCTCTGGGCCATCGCCGGGCGCGACCGGGCGGCGGAGCTGCCGCTCAAGGCGATGGACCCGTTCTACCGCATCCACTTCAACGACGGCTCCTCGATCGCCTGTTCGGGCGATGCCGACAAGATGCGGGCCGAGGTGGCGCGCCTCTCGCCCGGCGATGTCGAGGGTTACGAGCGGCTGCTGGAGACGGCGGCGACGAAATACGCCTACGGCTTCGACTACCTCGGCAAGCTCGAATACTCCAAGCTCGCGACCATGCTGCGCGAGCTGCCGGGGATCGTGGCGCATGGCGGGCACTGGACCGTCGCTCAGGGCGTGGCGCGCTATCTCAAGGACCCGCGGCTGCGCACCGCCTTCAGCTATCACCCGCTGCTGATCGGCGGGAACCCGCACGGGACGACGGCGATCTACATGCTGATCCTGGCGCTGGAGCGCCGCTTCGGCGTGCACTTCGTGATGGGCGGCACGCATGCGCTGGTCGAGGGCATGGTCCGCCTGATCGAGGGGCAGGGCAATGTCGTCCATCTCGGCGCCGAGGTGGCGGAGATCGAGTGCGAGGGGGGCGAGCGCTCGCGCGCGACGGGCGTGCGGATGGCCGACGGGACGCGGATCGCGGCCGATGTGGTGATCTCGAACGCCGATGCCGCCTGGACCTGGAAGCACATGATCCCGGCCGCCCATCGCCGGCGCTGGACCGATGCCAAGCTGGACCGGGCCGACTACTCGATGGGTCTCTTCGTCTGGTACTTCGGCACCAACCGGCAGTGGCCGGGGGTCGAGCATCACTCGATGGTGCTGGGGCCGCGCTACAAGGGCCTGCTGAAGGACATCTTCCGCAAGCACCGGCTGGCCGACGACTTCTCGATCTACCTCCACCGCCCGACCGCGTCGGATCCCTCGCAGGCGCCGGCGGGCTGCGACGCCTTCTACGCGCTGTCCCCGGTGCCGCATCTCGACAGCGGGACCGACTGGGCGGCGATCACCGAGAGCTATCGCCAGAAGATCGAGGACCGGCTGGAGGCGACCGTGCTGCCGGGCCTCAAGGGCAGCGTCGTCAGCCAGCGGATCCTGACGCCCAAGGACTTCGAGCGCGACTATCTCGCCTACAAGGGGGCGGGGTTCAGCTTCGAGCCGACGCTGTTCCAGTCCGCCTGGTTCCGCCCGCACAACCGGGCCGAGGGGATCGACGGGCTCTACTTCGTCGGCGCCGGGACGCATCCGGGCGCGGGCGTGCCGGGGGTGCTGACCTCGGCCGAACTGGTGGACCGCATGATCCCCGATGCCGCCGAGGTCACGGCGCGCGGACCGGCAGCGGTGGTGGAGCGCGCCCATGCCGTCTGACGCGATGATGGAACCCGGCCTCGCCGGCATGCCGCCCCGCGCCGCCTTCGCGCGCCCGGGCGCGCTTGCCACCGGCGCCCAGGCCGCGGGGCTCAGCGATGACGAGATCTGCCGGCGGATGATCCGCTGCGGCTCGCGCTCGTTCCACACGGCATCGCTGGTGCTGCCGGGGCGGGTGCGCCGGCCGGCCTATGCGCTCTATGCCTTCTGCCGCCTGGCCGACGACGCGGTCGACGAGGAGGGCGCGCGCGGTGCCGCAGACCGCCTCGCCCGCCGTCTCGCGCGGCTGGCCGAGGGGGCGCCGGCCGACCATCCCGCCGACCGCGCCTTTGCCGCCACGCTTCGCCGCCACGCGATCCCGCCCGCCATCCCCGCCGCGCTGATCGAGGGGCTGGCCTGGGACGAGCAGGGCCGACGCTATGAGACCCTCGCCGATCTCGAGGCCTATGCCGCCCGCGTCGCCGCCACCGTCGGCGTGATGATGACGCTGATCATGGGCGAGCGGCGCGAGGCGGTGCTGGCGCGGGCCGCGGCGCTGGGCGTCGCGATGCAGCTCTCCAACATCGCACGCGACGTGGGCGAGGATGCCGCGAACGGCCGGCTCTACCTGCCGCGCGGCTGGATGCGGGCCGAGGGGATCGATCCCGACGCCTTTCTCGCCGCGCCCGCGCATTCCCCCGCGCTCGGCCGGGTCGTGAACCGGCTGCTCGCGCGGGCCGAGACGCTGTACGACGCCGCGCTGCCCGGCATCGCCGCGCTGCCCCGCGACTGTCGCGGCGGCATCGCGGCGGCGCGGGCGATGTATCGCGAGATCGGCCGTACCGTCGGTGCCCGCGGCGGCAACGGCGTCGATGCCCGCGCCGTGGTGAGCGGGCAGCGCAAGCTCACGCTCCTGGCCGGCGCAATGATCGGCTGGGGGCTGCCGCGGTTCGCCAGCGCGGCGCCGGCGGCGCCGGAAGGGCTGGAAAGCTGTGCCTTCCTGGTCGAGACCGTCGCCCGTGCCGATGCCGCCTCGCCCGCTGCCCGCGCGCTCGAGGACCGTCTGGCGCGCGCGCTGGACCTGTTCGTGGCGGCGAGCCTGCACATCAGCGATCCGGCGCGCCGGCCCTACTGATGTCCGCCGGGGCGCCCGGCGCCCACGCTTCCTTAAGGCCGATCGGCTACCTGTTCCCGCGTTGTCTGGTCACAGCGTCGGGGGAGAAAAGCGCGCCATGGCCCAGCCTGCTCGCATCATGCCGGAAGAAGATAAGACCTATCGCCTGATCACGCGCAGCGACATGGACGGTCTCGTCTGCGCCGTGCTGCTCAAGGAACTGGGCGTCTGCGACGAGATCAAGTTCGTCCATCCCAAGGACATGCAGGACGGCCTGGTCGAGGTCGGGCCCGACGACATCACGACGAACGTGCCCTATGTGCCGGGCGTCCACATCGCCTTCGACCACCACGACAGCGAGGCCGAGCGCGTCCAGGGCAACCCTGAGAACCACATCATCGACATCAACGCGATGTCGGCGGCGCGCGTGGTCTACGACTACTTCGGCGGCAAGCCGGCCTTCCCGCGCATCTCGGACGCGATGATGGTGGCGGTCGACAAGGCCGATGCCGCGCGCTTCGACCGCGAGGACATCGTCAACGCGCAGGGCTGGGAGCTGCTGAGCTTCCTGATGGATTCGCGCACCGGGCTGGGGCGGTTCCGGGAGTTCCGGATCTCGAACTACCACCTGATGATGCAGCTCATCGACCACTGCCGCGAAAAGCAGGACATCGCCGAGATCCTGGAGCTGCCCGACGTCAAGGAGCGCGTCGATCTCTACCGCGAGCACGAACCCAAGTTCGTCGAGCAGCTCAAGAAGTGCTCGACCGTCCACGACAACCTCGTCGTGCTCGACCTGCGCGAGGAGGAGATGATCTGGCCGGGCAACCGGTTCATGATCTACGCGCTGTTCCCGGAGACGAACATCTCGATCCACGTGCTCTGGGGCAAGGCCAAGCAGAACACGGTCTTCGCCACCGGCAAGTCGATCCTGAACCGGACGAGCAAGACCCATGTGGGCCACCTGATGCTCGACTTCGGCGGCGGCGGCCACACGGCGGCCGGCACCTGCCAGGTCGAGAACGAGCGCGCCGAGGAAGCGCTGCAGGAAC
Organism: Pseudomonadota bacterium; assembly: GCA_039820865.1. Classification (GTDB taxonomy): domain Bacteria; phylum Pseudomonadota; class Alphaproteobacteria; order Rhodobacterales; family Rhodobacteraceae; genus Thermohalobaculum. The sequence continues at coordinate 3,554 of JBCBPG010000002.1, read as the reverse complement.
TGATCCGCCGCATCACCGCCGACGGCTGAGCCTGCCGCAGGGCGGCGCCCATCCCGGACCGGGCGCCGCGTTCCGGCCGGGGCCGCGACGCGACTGGTAGAGGGCCGTCCGAACACCGGCCGCGCCCGGACGGGCCGCGTCGCATCGATGCCCGTCACTGCGGCGTCGCGGTCGGGGAGGACGGCGACAGGACCGGTCACGATGGCGTTCCGCCAGGGGTCGGGCCCGAACCGGATGCCATGGTGTCCGACACTGCGACCTGCGCTGAGGCGGGCGCCATTGCCGGGCGCGTGCCATGGCAGCGTGACGATGCATGCCTGCGCCACCGTCTCCGCCACGCCAGCGGTCGGTTCGGCGGCTCGCCCGGCCGCTCGTCGGTGTCATGACGCAACGATGGCGTCTCGTGTTCTCGGATGCTTCAGCGAATCGACCGCATCCTGACGCGGGCGGGGGCGGGAGCCGGTCGACCCCGCATCTGGCCCGGCATCTGGCCCCGTGTCTGGCCCCGTGTCTGGCCCCGTGTCTGGCACGGCGGCGAGCGGTTGCGGGCGTGGCGCCGGGCGGGTTGCCGGCCGGGCGTGGAGCTCTGCGTCACTTGCATGACGGCAAGACCGGTGTGGCCGTATCGACTCTGCCTTGCGGGGTGTAGAGCGCGCCATCTTCAACCATGAGGTCGCGCCATGAACGGTTCAATGATCGCTGCCGCCGCCACGACCTTCGCCGTCGTCGCGGCCATTCTCTTCTCGGCTCCCGGCTATACCGGCGAGACCAGCGGCGGGACGACCGCCGTCGCCGCGATCCGCTGAGGTCGTCCTTCGACTGCCGGCATGCCCATCCGGCAACAGAACGGGCCCCGGCGCAACCGCGCCGGGGCCCTCGTCCCCCTCTGGGATCGGAGACTTACTCGGCGGCCTGCGCGACGGCGCCGGCCTGGCTCTCGAGGTACCAGGACTGGGCGGCCGCGGTGCCCGAGCCGAGCTCGACCGCGTAGCCCGCGTCACGCAGCGACATCTCGGCAAGGCCGATGGCCGTGAGGCACATGCCCTCGTTCAGATCGCCCAGGTGGCCGATGCGGAAGACCTTGCCCGCGACCTTGGAGAGGCCCGTGCCGAAGGAGATGCCGTACTTGGTGTAGCCGGCCGAGATCACGTCGCGCGCATCGATGCTCTCGGGCACCATGATCGCCGAGACGGTGTCCGAATGCCACTTCGGCGCGGCGGCGCAGAGGCGCAGGCCCCAGGCGTCGACGGCGCGGCGCACGCCCTCGGCCAGGCGGTAGTGGCGGGCGAAGACGTTCTCGATGCCCTCCTCCTCGAGGATCGCGATCGCCTCGCGCAGGCCGTGGAACAGCTGCGTCGGCGGCGTGTACGGGAAGTACCCGTCGTCGTTCATCCGGATCATGTCCTCGAACGAGAAGTAGGTGCGCGACAGGCCGGCGGTCTTGTTGGCCGCCAGCGCCTTCTCGCTCACGCCCAGGATGCCGATGCCGGCGGGCAGCATGAAGCCCTTCTGCGACCCGGCGACGGCGCAGTCGACGCCCCACTCCTCCATGCGGAAGTCGATCGAGGCGATCGAGGAGACGCCGTCGACCATCAGCAGCGCCGGGTGGTTGCAGGCGTCAAGCGCCGCGCGCACGCCGGGCACGTCCGAGGTGACGCCGGTGGCGGTCTCGTTCTGGGTGACGAAGACGGCCTTGATCTCGTGGTTGGTGTCGGCGGCGAGGATGCGGGCATACTCCTCGACCGGCACGCCCTCGCCCCACTCGACCTCGCAGACCTGCACGTCCAGGCCGAAGCGCTGGCACATGTCGACCCAGAGGTGGCTGAACTGGCCGAAGCGGCTCATCAGCACCTTGTCGCCGGCGTCGAGCGTGTTGGTGATGGCGGACTCCCAGGCACCCGTGCCCGAGCCGGGGAACATGAAGACGCGGCCGCCCTCGGTCTGGAAGATGCGCTTCAGGCCCGCGAAGAGCGGCAGCGTCAGCTCGGGGAAGTCCGGAGCGCGCATGTCCTGCATCGGCACGTTCATCGCCTGGCGCACGCGCTCGGGGATGTTGGTCGGGCCGGGGATGTAGAGATGGGTGATGCCGGTCTTCATGGGTCGTCTCCTCAAACGGGTGGGCGGCGATCCGCTCGCCGTCTCCTGGAGAGGACCTAGGGCGCGGGGTGCCCGTCGGCCCAGCAAAAGCGGGTTGCCGTGTGGGGGCTGTTTGTTACATCGTCGCGCGCTGTAAACTTTGTAACGGATCCAGACCCTTCCCGCCCGCCAGGCGGAAATCTAGGTTTCCATGCTGCGGAAGAACACAAGATATGGTGCCAACCTGCCGGACTGAGCCAATGCAGCACGCGGGACGAGACGGGGCCCGCGGAGGCCGGCCGTGAAGGCGCAGAAGAACTTCGTCGGCCCGCGCCTGCGCCAGTTGCGGCGCGAGCAGAAGCAGACCCAGGCCGAGATGGCGCGCGCGCTCGGCCTCTCGGCGGCCTATGTGAACCTGCTCGAGAACAACCAGCGCTCGCTCTCGGTGCAGGTGCTGATGCGTCTCTCGGAGGTCTACAATGTCGACTGGCGCGACATGGTGGCCGATGACGGGCCGGAGCGGCTGGCGGAGCTGCGCGCGGTCATCCAGGACCCGATCCTGGCGGGGCAGCGGCCGGACATCGAGGAACTGCGCGCCGCGCTGGACCACGCGCCCGGCATCGTCGAGTGCCTGATGCGGCTGCACAAGGTCTACCGGGCGCTGAGCGAGCGCGTGCTGTCGGCGACCGAGAGCGACGGGGCGGTGGCACGCGGCGTGGTCGAGGCCTCGCCCGAGGCCGCGGTGCACGACCTCTTCCGCGCCGCCCGCAACCATTTCGACCCGCTGGAGCGCGCGGCCGAGGCATCGTCGAGCGCGCCGACCTCGAGCCCGACAACCCCTATGGCAGCCTGAAGCGCCTGCTCGACCACCGCCACGCCATCCAGGTCGAGGTCGTGCCGACCGCGGCGCTGCCGAACACGCTGCGGGTCTACGACCGGGGCGAGGGGCGGATCCTGCTGTCGCAGGGGCTCGACTACCAGAACCGGGTGTTCCAGCTCGCCCACCTCACCGCGCTGATCGAGCAGGAGGGTGCGATCGACGCGCTGGTCGCGCGGGTGCGGGGCGAGCGGGCGCAGGCGCGCTGCCGGGTCGAGCTGGCCAACTACTTCGCCGCCGCGGTGCTGATGCCCTATGACGACATCCGCCGCGAGGCCGAGGCGTCGGGCTACGACATCGACCACCTGGCCGCGAGCTTCGGGGTGAGCTTCGAGCAGGTCTGCCACCGGCTCACCACGCTCGGCCGGCCGGGGGCCGAGGGCGTGCCCTTCTTCTTCATGCGCATCGACAAGGCCGGCAACGTCACCAAGCGCTTCAACGCGACCGAGTTCACGCTGGCGCAGTATGGCGGGGCCTGCCCGCGGCTCGACATCCACACCTGCTTTCGCCAGCCGGGCCGGATCATCCCCCAGGTGGTCGAGATGCCGGACGGGGCGCGGTACTTCACCATCAACCGCACGGTCGACCGCCCCGCCGTCAG
>JBCBPG010000001.1:0-25255 GCA_039820865.1 Pseudomonadota bacterium | reverse complement strand
GACGGCGGCCGGTCGGGGGGGGGCGATGGGGCAGGCCCGGCCTCGGCCACGGCCCGCCCGGCGGGTCCCGTGCGGACCGCGGCCGTGTACGAAGCGTCAGGTGCACCGTCACGGGCCGTCGCCTCGCCTGCCGGCCCGGCGGGCGGCGTCGGGGTCTCGTCCCGCGCGAGCGTGGCGTCGTCGCTCCTCGACAGTGCGGCGGCGCCGGGGACCACGGGCGAGGGTTCGGCATGCTCCGGCGTCGGTGCCTCGCCTGCCTGTCGCCCCACGGCGTGAAGCGCGGGGCGACGCACGGGGCGAAGCGCGGGGCGAACCGCGGGGCGAAGCGCTGGTCGAAGATCGATGCCGAGCGCGGTGCGTGCCAGCACGTCCGCGCCCGCCGGCAGCCTGTCGAGCAGGTCGGTCGCCACCGCCACCGGGCGGAAACCCCAGCCCCCGGCATAGGCGCGCGCCTCGCGCACGGTCTGCAGGAAGCTGACCAGAAGGAGCCGGTCGCCGGCATCGTCCGTGCCCGCGAGCGGCACCAGCGCCAGCGCCAGCTCCTCGTCGGGCTGTCCGGTCGCCTCGGTCGCCGCCGCCAGCGCCGCCGCCGTCCGGCCTTCGCCCGAGGGGGGCAGCGCGGGTCGCAGGATCGCCACCTGTTCGGGCGGCAGCCACAGGATCACCGGCGCGGGTTCGCGTCCGCTGCCCGCTGCCGTAGCGGCAAGACGGGCCAGTGTCGCGATGCCGGTCGGCTGGCCAGAGCCGTCGAGCGGCGCCCGCCCGAGACGCCGACGCAGGATCGAGGGCGCGGGCGCGTCCTCAGCGTCGGCGCCGCCGGCGTCAGGAGGCGGGGCGGCGACGAGCTGGTAGAGCGCGAGGGCCTCGGCCTCGAAGGCCAGCACCAGTGGCCACGGAGCGCGACGCTGCGGCGCAGCCCCGCCGGCCGCGCCATGGCCAGGGGACGCCGCCGGCGCCGCCCCCGGTCGCGTCCCGGGCGCCGCCCCGCGGTCGTCGGCTGGCCGTCCCGATGTCCCGGCAGCGCCGCCGGCCGGTCCCGCCGGCCCGCCGCCCCCTCGATCAGCGCCGTGCATCGGCCGCTACGTCTCCGCCTCTTCCACCGTCGGCTTCACGATACCCCATTGCATTCGGGGCCGATAGGCGCCAGCGCCGCGTATCCCCGCGCAGCGAACGGTTCGCCTATCGCATCTTGTCAGCCTCGCGGGGGGCATGCGAAGAGCGTGCGGCGCCCGGCACCGCGCCGGCCCCATGACCGGAAGCCGACCGGAACCCGCCGGGGTCCGGACCGGGTCACGATCGGGGACCGGCGAGGGCGCATCCATCGCGAGCGTGTGGCCCGATCCACCGGCGCGCGGAACGGCGACCAGGAACGGAGACCTGCCCCATGCCCACGCCCCTTCACACCCGGATCGACACCCCGATGGACGCGACGGGCGCACGTGTGCTGGCCGAGGCATGGACCCTCGGCGGGCGGCAGGGCCTGTGGCTTCGCCGCGCGGTGCTGATCGCGCTCGGCATCGCGTTGCTGGTGCTGGCGGCCAAGGTGCGTGTGCCCTTCTGGCCGGTGCCGATGACGATGCAGACCTTTGCCGTGCTGTCTATCGGCGCCGCCTTCGGCCCGCGGCTGGGGGGCGCGACCCTGCTCGGCTACCTGGCGCTCGGCGCGATCGGGCTCGACGTCTTCACCTCCTCCTCGGCGACCGCCTACGGGCTGGCCTACATGATGGGCGGCACGGGCGGTTACCTGCTGGGCTTCCTGATGGCCGCCGTCCTGCTCGGCTGCCTGGCCGAGCGCGGCTGGGACCGCCGGCCGATGCGCATGATGGCGGCGATGGTGGCGGGCCTGGTGCTGGTCTACCTGCCGGGCGTGCTCTGGCTCGGCCATCTCTACGCCGACGCCAGGGGCTGGGCCTGGGTGCTCGAGGTCGGCCTCACGACCTTCCTGCCGGCCGAGGTGCTCAAGGTCGCGCTGGCGATGGTGCTGTTCCCGGCGCTCTGGCGCTTCGTCGGCCCCGCCCGGGGCTGACAGGACGGCGGCCGCGCGTCACGGCGCCGCACGGCCGATGCTGCCCATCGTCCACCACCCGGACTACCAGGCGCCGCTTAGGCCCGGCCACCGCTTCCCGATGTCGAAATACGGCTATCTGCGGGAGGCGCTCGTCCGCCGGGGCCTGATGCAGCCGGGCCGCTATCCGGCACCGGTCGAGGCCACGGCCGGCCAGCTCTCCCTCGCCCACGATCCCGCCTATGTCGACCGCGTCCTGACGCGGACGCTGGCCGAGCACGAGGTAAAGCGCATCGGCCTGCCGGGGACCGAGCGGGTGGCCCGGCGCGCCCGCCTCTCCGCCTCGGGCACGTTCCTCGCCGCGCTGATGGCGCTCGAGCGCGGGATCGCCGCCAACTCGGCCGGCGGCTCGCACCATGCGGGGCCGGAGGGCGGCGCGGGCTTCTGCGTCTTCAACGACGTTGCCGTGGCGATCACCAACCTGCTGGCCCAGGGGGCGCCCGGTCGGATCCTGGTGGTCGACTGCGACGTCCACCAGGGCGACGGCACGGCGCGGATCTTCGCCGACGACCCCCGCGTGTTCACGCTCTCGATCCATGCCGCCAACAACTACCCGGCCGAGAAGGCGGTCTCGGACCTGGACGTCGCCCTTCCGGACGGCATGGGCGATGACGGCTACCTCGCCGCCCTGGCGCCGGCACTCGACCGGGCAGTGGCGGCGGCCGCGCCCACGCTTGTCTTCTACAACGCCGGGGTCGATGTCTGGTCGGGCGACCGGCTTGGCCGGCTGGGCCTCAGCCTCGACGGCATCCGGGCGCGCGACGCCCATGTCCTCGGCACGCTGCGCGCCCGCGGGCTGCCGGTGGTGGGCGTGATCGGCGGCGGCTATGACCACGACCCCGAGGCGCTGGCCGAACGCCATGCCGTCATGTTCGAGGAGGCGGCCCGGCTCGCGGCCTGAGCACGGCGTGCCGGGCTGCAGCGTCCCGCGCCCTCCCACGTCAGGATAGCGGCGACTCGCTGAACCTGCCCCTAGCACGCGATCTCGCCGTTGCGCCCAACGGCCCGCCAGCGTTCGCTGAATGGTGACGGGTTCGCGCCTAACCTGACGCGGGTGGGAGCGGGAGCCGCCTATACCCGTTTCGAGCGGCCGAGCGTCACCGCGTAGACCAGCATGTCGGTTGCCACGATGCCGATCAGGATGGTGGCGATGGCGTTGATCTCCGGCGTCACGCCGAGGCGGACGGCCGAGAAGATCTTGATCGGCAGCGTCGTCGATCCGGGTCCCGAGACGAAGTTCGCGATGACCAGGTCGTCGAGCGACAGCGTGAAGCTCAGCAGCCAGCCCGCCACGATCCCCGGCAGGATGAGCGGCAGTGTCACGCGCCGGAACACCGTGCCCGGCCGGGCGCCGAGATCGGCCGCCGCCTCCTCGACCGCGCGGTCGAAGCCCGCCAGCCGCGCCTGCACCACGACCGCGACATAGCACATCGAGAAGGTCGCATGCGCGATCACGATCGTCGTGAAACCCCGGTCGAGCGAGATCGCGATGAAGGCGAGGAGCAGCGACAGCCCCGTGATCACCTCGGGCATCACCAGCGGCGCCAGGACCATGCCCGAGAACAGCGTCCGCCCCGTGAAGCGCGGCACCCGCGCCATCGCGAAACCCGCCAGCGTCCCCATCACCGTCGCGATGGTCGAGGCCACGACCGCCACCGTCAGCGACACCCAGGCCGCGTCCAGCAGGTCGTCGTTCTGCAGAAGCGCCACGTACCACTCGGTCGACCAGCCGCCCCAGACCGAGACCAGCCGCGAGGCGTTGAAGGAGTAGATCACGAGGATCACGATGGGCGCGTAGAGAAACACGAGCCCGAGGCCCAGCATGACCTTGAGGCCCGTCCCCGGTCCGCGGCGCATCAGACCGCTCCCCCAGGCCGGGCATAGCGCTGGAAGATCACGATCGGGATCACCAGCACCATCAGCAGCACCACGGCCACCGCCGAGGCGACGGGCCAGTCACGGTTCGAGAAGAACTCGGTCCACAGCGTGCGCCCGATCATCTGCGTGGACGAGCCGCCGAGCAGCTCGGGGATCACGAACTCGCCGATCGCGGGAATCAGCACCAGGAACGACCCCGCGAGGATGCCGGGCAGGCTGAGCGGCAGGGTCACGCGCCAGAAGCTCGTGAGCGGGCGGGCGCCGAGATCGGCCGCGGCCTCGGTCAGCGCGGGGTCCAGCTTTTCGAGGGTCGCATAGAGCGGCAGCACCATGAAGGGCAGGTAGCTGTAGACGATCCCCAGATGCACCGCGAAGGTCGAGGGGTAGAAGGCGATCGGCTCGGAGATCAGTCCGATCCCCATCAGCGCCGAGTTCAGGATCCCCTCGGTCTGCAGGATCCCGATCCATGCGTAGACCCGGATCAGGAACGAGGTCCAGAACGGCAGGATCACCAGCGCCAGGAGCACGCCCCGCCACGACGGCGAACAGCGGGCGATGCCATAGGCGATGGGATAGCCGATCAACAGCGTGATGAAGGTCGATACCGCCGCGATCCACAGCGAGTTCAGGTACGAATTCACGTAGAGCGCATCGCTCATCAGGAACGTGTAGTTCGCGAAGTCGATGTTCGTCAGGTGATCCCAGACCGCGCCCAGGCTGTCCCAGTGGGGCGCATAGGGAGGCTGGGCGATCACCGGCTCGGACAGCGAGATCTTCAGCACGATGAAGAAGGGCGCCAGGAAGAAGGCGAGCAGCCAGGCATAGGGCAGCAGGATCGTCAGTCGGCGCGACCAGCCCATGGCATTCTCCCCTGGCACGAACTGCCACGACGCTAGCCACCGCGGCGCTTTCTGCAAAGCCCCGTGGCATCCCGGCGTGGCACGGGAACGAGACCGCCTGAGAATTGGGCGGCACGGCCCCTTTTCGGCGCCTTCGAACGGCGCTAGCGTTCGCGCCGTACCGGGGCCAACCCGGGTTCGTGGCCGACAGGAAGGACCGATCATGAAGACGCTTCTCGCCGCCGGTGCGACGCTCGCCCTCGTTGCCGCGCCCGCGCTCGCCCCCCATGCGCTCGCCCAGGACCAGGTCGTCAACGTCTACAACTGGTCGGACTACATCGACGAGTCCGTGCTGGAGGAGTTCACCGCCCGCACCGGCATCACCGTGAACTACGACGTGTTCGATTCGAACGAGGTGCTGGAGACCAAGCTGCTGGCCGGCGGCACCGGCTACGACGTCGTCGTGCCCACCGGCAGCTTCCTGCAGCGCCAGATCCAGGCCGGCGTCTTCCAGAAGCTCGACAAGTCCAAGCTGCCCAACCTCAAGCACATGTGGGCCCCGATCAGCGAGCGCATCGCCGCCTATGACCCGGGCAACGAGCACGCGATCAACTACATGTGGGGCACCACCGGCATCGGCTACAACGTCGATGCGGTGGCCGAGCGGCTGGGCACCGAGGAGGTGACGAGCTGGTCGATCATCTTCGATCCCGAGATCATCGCCAAGTTCGAGGACTGCGGCGTCCACATCCTCGACGCGCCGACCGAACTGGTCCCGGCCGCGCTCAACTATCTCGGCCATGACGGCGACAGCCACGAGGTGAGCGAGATCGAGGAGGCCGTCGCGCTGCTCGAGAAGATCCGCCCCCATGTCCAGCAGTTCCACTCGTCGAGCTACATCAACGAGCTCGCCAACGGGAACATCTGCCTTGCCGTCGGCTGGTCGGGCGACGTGCTGCAGGCCCGCGACCGCGCGGCCGAGGCCGACAACGGCGTGCGCGTCGAATACGCGATCCCGTCCGAGGGCGCGCTGATGTGGTTCGACAACATGGCGATCCCCTCGGACGCCCCGAACCCGGAGGCGGCGCACGCCTTCCTCGACTTCATCATGGATCCCGAGATCATCGCCAAGGCGTCGAACTACGTCTACTACGCCAACGGCAACGAGAGCTCGAAGGCGTTCCTGAACGAGGACGTGATCAGCGATCCGGCGATCTACCCCTCCGAGGAGGCGACGGCCAACCTCTACGTCGCCACGCCCTACCCGCCGCGCGTCCAGCGGGTCGTCACCCGGGCCTGGACCCGCGTGAAGACCGGGTCCTGAGCCGCGGCCCGGAGGACGGGGCGGTGAACGAGAGCGGGCCCGGCGCGGTCGGGCCGGCCACGGGTGAGACGGCGGGCGGCCAGCGGCGCCCCCGCGGGCCGGCGGTCGGCGATGTCAGGCCCTGGCGCGACCCCGCGGCCGTGCCGCATCTGAAGATCGAGGGCGTCACCAAGCGTTTCGGCGACGCGACCGCCGTCGACGACATCTCGATCGACATCCACCGGGGCGAGTTCTTCGCCCTGCTGGGCCCGTCGGGCTGCGGCAAGACCACGCTCCTGCGCATGCTCGCCGGCTTCGAGACGCCGGATGCCGGGCACATCCTGCTCGACGGCGTGGACCTCGTCTCGGTCGCCCCCTACGAGCGGCCCGTCAACATGATGTTCCAGTCCTACGCGCTGTTCCCCCATCTCTCGGTCGCGCGGAACATCGAGTTCGGCCTCGAGATGGAGGGGATGCCGCGCCGCGAACGCCGCGCCCGCGTCGAGGAGATGCTGGCGCTCACCCGGCTGGAGAAGTTCGCCCGCCGCCGGCCCGACCAGCTCTCGGGCGGCCAGCGCCAGCGCGTCGCCCTTGCCCGGGCGCTGGCGAAGAAGCCCAAGCTGCTGCTCCTCGACGAACCCCTCGGCGCGCTCGACCGCAAGCTCCGCGAGGCGACGCAGTTCGAGCTGGTGAACATCCAGGAAAGCCTGGGCCTCACCTTCGTCATCGTCACCCATGACCAGGAGGAGGCGATGACCGTCGCCTCCCGCATCGCCGTGATGCGCGAGGGGCAGGTCGCCCAGATGGGTGAGCCGCGCGAGATCTACGAGGCGCCGAGCTCGCGCTACGTGGCCGAGTTCATCGGCGACGTGAACCTCTTCGAAGGCACGGCGACCGCGGATGGCGCGATCGCGCTCGATGGTGGCGGCCGGGCGCGGCTGGCGGGCGACAGTCCGGCCGAGGGTCGTCGCTGCCAGATCGCGCTCCGCCCCGAGAAGCTCTCGATCGCCCGGGCCGAGGCCGCCGGCACCCCGCCGGGCGACAACAGCCTCGCCGGCGTGATCGAGGACATCGGCTATCTCGGCGACATGTCCGTCTACCACGTCCGCCTGCCGGGCGAGGGCGGCATCGTGAAGGTGTCGCGCACCAACCGCGTCCGCGCCGAGGAGGGCGAGCTCACCTGGGAGGACCCGGTCACGCTCGGCTGGGATCCCCGCGCGGCCGTCCTCCTGGCCGACTGATACCCCGGCCCAGACGTCGCGGCGGTCCTGGGCGGTCCCGGGCGGTGGGCCGGATCGCCACCGCATGACGGGCGCTGCACCGCCGACAGTGACGGGTGCCACGGGCGGTCGATCCCGCGCGGTGCGGCCTCCGACCGCGACGCCGGCCATCGCGGTCCCGCCCACCGGTCCGCGCCGCCTCGCCACGGCGTTCGCCGCCGGGTCGCGCCGCGTCGGAGGTGCTGCGGCCTCCTGCCCGGCGCATGACGGCCGGTCTCAGGCGCGCCTGCATGTCGAGACCGCCCATCGGTCGCCCCCGGCACCGTGTCGAAGGACGGTCGGCTCCGGTTGCGTCCGCTTTGGCCTCCGGTGGCGAGACGCCGCTCACCCCTCCTCGTCGGGGGCGAGGAGCTTGAGTTCGCCCTTGGTCTCAAGGGCCCGGATCGCGCTCACGACGTCGGTCTGCGCGGCCTCGCCGTCGCGGCGGCGGGGGCGGTCGATCTCGGCCATCTCGCCGCGCAGCTGCTCGGCAATGCGCTGCGAGATGCTCGTGAGCATGAACTCCACCGCGGGCGAGCCGTTCTCCGACCCGTAGCGCAGCGCCTTGAGCAGCGCCTCGCGCGGCGTCTCGCGCACCACCTGCGCCATGTCGCGCGACTGCATGCGGCGGGGAATGTCGTCGAACGTGAACATCTTGCGCCGGATGTCCTCGGCAAAGTTCGGCTGCGTCTCCTCGACATGCGCCAGGATCGAATCGCGCATCTCGGTCGACAGGAAGTTCATGATCGAGCCGACCCTCTCGGCCGGGTCGCGGCGCGGTGCGATATGGGCGTTGGTCGCCAGGAAGTCGCGGCTGACGGAGTGGCCGATCGCTTCGATCACGTTCACGTCGAGGCTCTGCGTGCGGGTGATGCCGAGCACGATCTCGCGCGCCCGGTCCGGCTCGAAGCGGCTGAGCACCTTGCCCGCATGCTCCGACGAGAGCTTGGAGAGCACCACCGAGGCGGTCTGGGGATGTTCGCGCGTCAGGAACTCGGCCAGCGCCTCCTCGCTGACCTTGGAGAGCTTTTTCCAGACGTTGCTGGCCGAGGGCGAATCGACGTCGTCGAGGAGGCGCGAGAGCAGGCCGTCGTTGACGTGCGGCTCGAGCATCTCGCGCGCCTTGCCGAGACCGCCGCGCACGATGCTGTCCTGCTGTCGGATGGCATCGAGGAACTCGGCGATCACGTAGCGCACCACGTCGGGCTCGACGCGTCGAAGCCGCGACATCGCGGCGGTGAAGTTGCGGAGCGAGCCCTCGTCCATCGCTTCGAGAAGCGGGCCTGCCGTGTCGGGACCGAGCGCGGAGATCACCACCGCCGCCTTCTGCGCGCGCGACAGCCGCTCGGCGCCCGGCGGGGCCGGGCCGCGGATCGCGGCGATCCTGGTGCCGCCCCCCGGTGCCGGCGCGGGGGCCCGCGCGGGGCCCGGTGCGGGGCCCGGTGCGGGGCTCGGTGCGGGGCTCGCTGCGGGGCCCGGTGCGGGGCCCGCTGATGGGGCCGGCCCGCCGGTCTGGGCGACCGCCCCGCCGGACGCGGGCTGCGCCGCGGCGACGACCGCCCTCGTCGTCTGGAGTTCGACCTCGCCGCGATCGCTCATCCGTACCCCCGCACCAGCGCCCCGGCGACCAGCGACCAGCCGTCGGCCACCACGAAGAAGGCGAGCTTCAGCGGCAGCGCCACCACCACGGGCGGCACCATCATCATGCCCATCGACATCAGCACCGAGGCGACGACGAGGTCGATGATCACGAAGGGCAGGAACAGGACGAAGCCGACCACGAAGGCGCGGGCGATCTCGCTCAGCATGAAGGCGGGGATCAGGAGAGCGAGCGAGGCCTCCTCGCCCGGCGCGGGCGGTTCGCGTCCCGGTGCTGCGGCGGCCAGTTCGGCCAGCGTGCCGGGGTCGGTGCGCGCGGTCATGAACTCGCGGAGCGGCGGGATCACGCGCGCGAACGCGGTCGCCCAGTCGATCCGCCCGTCGCTCAGCGGTTCGATGGCATCGCGCCAGATCTGGTCCAGCACGGGCTCCATGACGAAGTAGGTGAGAAAGAGCGCCAGACTGACGAGCAGCATGTTGGGCGGCGAGGCCTGCAGGCCGAGGCCCTGCCGCAGGATCGCAAGAACCGTGATCATGAACGGAAAGCTCGTCACCATGATCGCGATCGCGGGGGCGAGGCTGAGCACCGTGACGGCCAGGAAGACCTGGAGGATGCGCCCGGTCAGCGTGTCACCGGGGCCCGTCCCGGCGGGCTCCGCCGCGCCGTCGCCGTCCGCGGCGGGGTCGCCCGGAGCAGGTTCGAGGAGATCGCCGAGATCGATGGTCACGCTCTGCGCCAGTGCCGGTGTCGCGCCGTCCACCGTCGCCAGCGCCGCGGCGATCAGGACTGCGGCTGCCGCGACGGCCCGGACCGGTGCCGCCGGCGCGATGCCCGGTCCGTCCCGCCGTCGCGCAGCGATGCGCGGAACGGACGGCGATGCCTGTCCACCCCCGTTGCCCGTCCGCGCGCATCGACGCGGCGGGGCGACGGCGTGCCGCTCAGAACAGTTCGGTGACATCGACGACCTCGGTCAGGCGGACGCCGAGGCGCGCGCCGTCGTCGCCCAGTTCCTCGAGCTCGCCCCGCGCGATCACGCGGTCGCCCACCATGATCTGCACCGGGTCGTCGACGCGCGAGGAGAGCGGCAGCACCGTGTCGCGGCGCATCGCCAACAGCTCGCCGATGACCGGCTGGGCCTGGCCGACGGCGACGACCACGTCGATCGGCACCGAGAAGATGGCCCGTCGATAGGCGTTCTCCCCCGCGTCGCTGGAGGGCGGCGGGCCGTCGAGGTCGGAGAGGTCGGGTATGCTCCGCCCGCCGGTCCCGTCGCCGCCCGCAGGACCGGCCGCTGCCGCCGTGCCGGGGCCCGCCTGGTCCCCGCCGCTCGTGTCGGTGTTGTCGCTCACTCCGCCTCCTTGCGCGTCTGCCGCGCGGCAAGCTGTGCCGTCATGATCGTCATCGCCGAGTCGGCGAGACGCTCGGGGTCGAGGCGCGTGCCGGCCACGCGCCAGGTGATCTCCGCGCTGCCCGTCGAGAGGCCGGGATCGCCTGCGATGACGCAGGGCGTCTCCGGCAGATGACGCTCCAGCGCTTCGGCCAGCGGTCGCACCAGCATCGGGGGTACGCGCAGCTCGATCGTGCCGTCGGGGATCTCGGCGGCGAGGGCCATGCCCGCGGCCGCGATCTCGTCCGCGACCGCCGAGCGGGCGAACTGTGGCAGGCAACGGCGTGCGGCATCGCCGAAGGCGGCCGCGGCACCGGCCTCCGCCTCGCTGCGGTAGCGCGCGAGGCGGGTGGACATCGCGTCTATGGCGCGGGCGATGCCGTCGATCTCGGTGGCGAAGGTGTCGGGAGACAGGGTCGCTTCGGCGGGTATGATGTCCCGCCCGGCGGGGACAGGTGGGGTGGCTGCCGGACCGACGGCCCCCGATGGCGGCGCGGTGCCGGCCGATGGCCCCGGCTCGGACCGACCGGCAAGCCCGGGTTGCGACGGCGCGGCGGCAGCCGGCGCCTCTCCGGTGCCGGTGCCGGTGCCGGTGACAGTTTCGGTGTCGGTGCCGACGGCAGGGGTATCGTCCATGGCCGGCTCCGCCGTGCATTCGATCGCACTGCCGGCGCCGGTCCCCGGCCCGACCGTCTCCGGACCGCTCAGAGAACCCGCCCGGACTGCCGCGGATGTTGTCGGGGCATCCGGCGTCGATGCGGTCGGCGACGGGGCATGACCGCAGCCGTCCCCATCCTCCGATGGCGTGAGCCGCCGAACTGCAGCGCTGTCCTGTCCCTCAGGCTGGACGAGCGCGGGTCCCCGGGTGTCGGAACGCCGGGAGGGAGCGGCATCGCCGCTTGCTTCGCCGGCATGCGTCTCCAGCCCGGCATCGGATCCGCAGGGGGTGACGCCGCCGACCGCTGTCGCGACTGATGCGGCTGCGTCGTGGCGCTGCGGATCGACCGCGTTGCTGTCGGTGTCCGCTGCCTCGCCGTCGGCCGCCTGTCGGCGACGCTCCGCCCGGGGCGCCGACGGGGACCTGCCCGGGCCTGCGCGACGGGGCGGTGCCCCGCCTGCAGCCGCCGGCGCCCTGGGCGCGGGCTGCGCCCTGCTTTCGGTCCCGGCACCGGGCCCGGTCGCCGGAGTCGATGCGGCGGGAACGGCGCCGCGGTCCTGTCCCGCGTCTGGCGCCGTGGCGGTCGTCGTCCTCGCTTGGAGGGTCTGCGGCGGGGCGGCCTCGGTACCGGCGGGCCGCGAGAAGTCCGGAAGCGTCGCGCGTCTGGTCATGCCGCTTCCTCCTCGGTGCTGTCCAGCCAGTCGCGCAGCGTCGCGACGCTGTTGTCGGGCAGCTCGGCCACCGCCTGGCGCAGGGTTTCGCGGTCGGGCAGGCCGATGGGGATCTCGGCATCCATGCCGTCGTCGCCGATCTGGCGGAGCGCCCCATCACCGTCGCCGGTAAGCGCGGGGTCCATGCCGTCGACATAGTAGGGGGTCACCTCGTCCTCGCGGCTGGCGAGCAGCGGGCGCAGCACCGTCAGCACGATCAGCGCGACCAGCCCCGCCAGCACCGCGAGCTGGATCAGCGACATCGCGTTGCGCTCGAGGAAGCCCAGCGGATCCGGCCCGCTCGCCGTGCCCAGGGGCGGCGGCGGCTGGAAGGCGAGCGTCTCGACCACGACCACGTCGCCGCGCGCCTCGTCGAAGCCCACGGCCGCGCGCACCAGCGCGCCAAGCGCTTCCAGTTCCTCGGCCGGGCGCGGACGCCAGTCAACGGTGCCGTCGGCCGCGGCCTCACGGATGCCGTCGACCAGCACCGCCACGCTCAGCCGTTCGACCGCACCGGGGCGCGTCACCCGCTCGCGCCGCGTCTCGTCATAGTCGTAGTTCGCCCGGGCGCGTGCCTCGCGGCGCTGGCTGCGCTGACCCTCGCCGCCCGCCGCCTCGCCGTCGGGCAGGTTGCTCGCGACCGTGACGGGGTTGCCGGGGCCCTCGCTCTCCTCGCTCACTTCGTCGGTGTCTTCCGAGACGACGATGCGGCTGCCGGGGTCGAAGCGTCGCTCGCTCAGCGTCTCGCCGGTCCGGTCGAGCGCGACGCTGACACTGACCCTGGCGTTGCCTGGACCGACGCGGGCGGCGAGCATCTCCTCGAGTTCCGCCTTGATCCGCGCCTCGCGCCGCGTCGCGGCGTCGGCGATCACGCCGGCGACGTCCTCGCCGTTCCCGGGCGCCAGCACCATGCCGGCGCGGCTGTCGATCACCGCCACCTGCTCGGGCGGCAGGCCCGGCACCGCCAGCGCGACCATGTAGCGGATCGCCGCCGCCTGCTGCGCCGTCACGCTGCCGCCCGCCCCGGTCACCGTGACGCTCGCCGTGGGTGGCGTGCGCTCGCGCGCGAAGCGGCGCTGCGGTGCGATGGCGATGTGGACGCGCGCCGAACGGATCGTGGGCTGGGCCGCGATGGTCCGCGCCAGCTCGCCCTCCTTGGCGCGCCAGTAGGCGGCGTTGAACATGTCGGTGGTCGCCGAGAAGCCCGAGAGACCCTCGAGCAGCTCGTAGCCCTTCTGCCCCTGGCTCGGCAGCCCGTCGCCGGCGAGGGCGAGGCGCAGGCGGTCGCGCGCACCCTCCTCGACAAAGATGGCGTTGCCGCGGACCTCGTGCACCGCGCCCATCTGCTCGAGGGCACCGATCATTTCGCCCGCCGCCGCCGGTTCCAGGCCCGCATAGAGCAACGCCATGCCCGGACGACCGGCCATCATGGCGATCGTGCCCACGGCCGCCAGCGTGACGACGAGCGCACCTACCAGCGCGAGCCGGCGTGCGAGCTCCATCTCGCGCCAGGTTGCGATCAGCCTTTCCATCGCGTGGTCGACGCCCCATCCCGCGAATCCGGTTCTCCGGTCCGCACCCCTTCTCGGCCGATCGGGATTTATGCCGCCTTAAGCCGACTCGCTTCATGACCAGCGCGGGCCGGAAAACGCCGGCAAACGCCGGGACGGCAGGGCGGCATACAGGAGCCAGGCAGCAGGCATGGCGACAGGGGCAGGGGCAGCGGGGACCGCGGCGGCCGGTGCGGGCGAGGGTGCCGGCACGGCGGACGACGGGACCGAGGGGTCGCGCAAGCGCGGCGGCATCCTCGGCAAGCTACTGGCGCTTCTCGCGCTGATCGGTGCGGGGGGGGGCGCCTTCTGGGGCGTGTCGGCAGGTCATGTGCCGCCCCCGGTGGCCACGGTCAGCGCGATGCTTGCCGCACCGCCGCCCAAGCCCTGGGATGGCTGGCAGCCACCGGATTTCGTCGATCTGCCGCCGATAACGGTTTCCCTCGGGCCCGAGGCGTCGGCCAGACACCTGCGCACACTGCTGGTGATCGAGGTCGCGCCCGGCGCGTCGGAGGCGGTGCGCGCGGCCGAGCCGCGAATCATCGCGACGCTGGTGCGCTTTCTGCGCGCTGTGGACGAGCGGGACTTCGAGCAGCCGGCGCTGATGCTGCGCCTGCAGGCCCAGATGCGCCGTCGGGTCCAGCTCGTGACCCCGCCGGAGAGCGTGCAGGACGTGCTGGTTCAGGAATTCCTCCTCAACTGAGCGGGAGGGCGCGGCCGTGCCGCGGACCCCGGGAAGGGACGCAGAGATGGATCTCATTGCCGACGGCCTGCTGATCGCCACCGCCCTCTCCGCGGCGCTCTACTGCGCCGTGCTGAGCCGGCGGCTGCGGCGGCTGGCAAACACGGATGACGGGCTCGGTGGCCAGATCGCGGCCCTGACCGGCGCGGTCGAGGAGGCGCGCAACGCTCTGGCGGGCCTGCAGGAACAGGCCTCCGGCCTGCGCGGGCAGTCGAACGCCGCCTCGGAGCGTGTGCGCCGCGAACTGGCCGAGGCGCGGCGCATGCACGAGGAGTTGTCGGAGGCGAGCGGGGCCGCGCGCCGGCTGATCGACAGCCTCTACGCGGCGAACGGCAGCATGGAGCCGGCCGGCGGCGACGATCCGGCCGGGACAGCACTCACGGGACCCGATGCCATCGAGTTCGAGGCCGGCGACCCGGGTGGAGAACCGCCGCCTTCGGCTGACCCGGATCCCGGCGGGGGCGCGCCGGCCAGGGACGCGGCCGACGCTGGGGTCGGCGCGCCCGCCGCGACC
Organism: Pseudomonadota bacterium; assembly: GCA_039820865.1. GTDB lineage: Bacteria > Pseudomonadota > Alphaproteobacteria > Rhodobacterales > Rhodobacteraceae > Thermohalobaculum. Next base: position 10,750 of record JBCBPG010000001.1, on the reverse strand, counting down.
GGTGTGCCGGAAGCGGCGGTCGTCGGACCGCAGTCCGGCAGGGGCGAGAGCGGTGACGCCGACACTGCGCCCTCGGTGAGCGTGGATCCCGAGGCGATCTCCGTCCTGTCCACGCTGGTGCCGAACGAGGCACCGGCCGGCGCCGTCGATGGCGCCGCAACTTCGACGGTCGCGGGACGGCCTGCCGAGGCATCTGGTCGCCGGTCTTCGGTCGATGCCGTTCAGACGGTCGAGGCAAGCGTCCCGCCAGACGCTCCGGCCGGTGCCGAGGCGGCGCCTGATGGAGACCCGCGCGACCCCGTCTCCGCGCTGGCGCGGGACGTGGCAGCGAGGGCCGCGGGTTCCGGTCCCGGCGAAACCGTCGAGACGGGTGCGACCTACGTGGAGAGTGCCGCTCCGCCGGCCGGAACGGGCGCGCAGGTGGGCGCGGCAATCAATGGTGCGGCGGCCGACAGCGTCGCCCCGGAGCTCGGCGTCGCACCGGCGCGCCTCGCGGGGGCACCGCGCAGGTTGCGGGTTGAAAGGATGTCGCTTTGATCGGTCTCTTCAGTAGCGGCGGCCGGCCCGGGGCCGGCGGGATGGAGCGTGAAAGGCGGGACGGTGCGGCGCCATCCGCCGGTGCCGACGGAAAGACGTCGCGATCGGGAACGCCCGGGGGGGCGGCGGCCGGCCGGCGCGGCGTATCGCCGTCTCCCGAGAAGGCTTCTGCCGCCGCCGACCGCAAGCGCCAGACCTCAGGGCGCGAAGGGGCAGGCAAGGGGGGTGACGGACGCGAGGGCGCTGCGCGACGCCGGCCACGGCCGCGGGCACGTCAGCTCCGCACCGGTGCTCTGGCCGTCCTGGCCGCGTGTTTCGTGGTCTCCGCGGTCCTGCGCGCGGGCGACGTGCTCGCCGAGCGCGCTGATCTCGGCCGCGGCATCGCCGAGGCGGGCGCGCTGTTCGCCGAGCGTGAGGCGCCTAACCTGGTCGAGCCGAGCGCGCTGCTCGAGGCGCTGGAAGCCCGTGAAGCGGCGGCGGAGGAGCGCGAGGCCGCACTTGCCGAGCGCGAGCGTGCCCTGGCCGACATGGAGCGACGGCTGCGCGCCCGTCTCGACGAGGTCCGCGCCGCCCGGGATGCGCTGGAGACCGCGCTCGGCGAGGCCCGCGGTGCCGCCGAGGCTGATGTGGGGCATCTTGTCGACATCTACGCGCAGATGAAGCCGGCGGCTGCCGGACCGCTCTTCGACAGCATGCCGCCGGACTTCGCGGCCGGCTTCCTTGCCCGGATGCCGGCAACGGCGGCCGCGGCGATCCTGGCCGCGATGCAGGCCGAACGGGCGTTCGCCGTCAGCGCCCGGATCGCCACGCGCCGGGCGGCGCTCTCGGCGGCGGCGGGGGCGGGGACGGGCGGCCGCGAGAACGCTCCTGCCGCGCCCGCTCCGTCGGGAGCCGCGCAGTGAGAGGGCAGCGCGAGGGCCCGCGTGGTTCCGGTCGCCATCGGGCGCCTCAACATCAACCGACCCGACCGGTCCGCCGCCGGCCGATGCCGGGCGGTTCCGGCCCTGCCCGCGTGGCAATGCGGCGGGACGCGATGCCCGCGACCGACCAGGCAGCGGGCGTCCCTGCGATCAGGGCCGATCGGGGATCCCCTCCGACCGGCCGAAGCGGAACCGAGGAGAACGACCGATGCTCAGCCTGATCGGCATGGCCGTCGTCCTGGCGATGGTCTTCGGCGGCTACACGCTGGCCGGGGGCAAGTTCGGCGTGATCATCGCCGCACTGCCCTTCGAGCTCATGATGATCGGCGGCGCGGCCGTCGGCGCTTTCCTCGTCGCCAACGACATGGCGACGGTGAAGAAGGCGGTCGGCGGGGTCGTCGGCGTGATCAAGGGGCCGCGCTGGCGCCAGGACGACTACCGCGACCTTCTCTGCCTGCTCTACAGCCTGCTCCGCGTCGCCCGACGCGACGCCGTCGCGCTGGAGACGCATATCGAGGACCCGGCGAACTCGCCGCTGTTCCAGGCCTATCCCAAGATCGCCGCCGATCACGAGGCGGTGCACATCATCTGCGACACGCTGCGCCTCGCCTCGATGAACTTCGACGATCCGCACCAGCTGGAGGATCTGTTGTCGCACCAGCTCGAGGGCCACCACAAGAAGGCGCTGGTGGGCTCGACAGCGGTGCAGACCATGGCGGACGGCCTGCCGGCGCTCGGCATCGTCGCGGCGGTGCTGGGTATCATCAAGACGATGTCCTCGATCGATCAGCCGCCGAGCGTGCTCGGCAAGATGATCGGTGGCGCCCTGGTGGGCACGTTCCTCGGCGTTTTCCTCGCCTACGGGTTCGTCGGACCGCTCTCTGCGCGGATGAAGGCTATCGTCGACGAGGACCACGAGTTCTACGTGCTGATCAAGGACACGCTGGTCGCCAGCCTGCAGAAGCACAGCCCGCAGATCTGCGTCGAGGTGGCCCGCCAGAACATCTCGGCGCCCAATCAGCCGGGCTTCGAGGCGCTCGAGGAAGCGCTGAAGTCGGTGGGAGAGGCAGCATGATGGTGCGTGGCACGGCGGGGTGCCCTGCAGGCTGCGCGGTGATTGCTGCCCTGCACAGGCGGCTCTCAAAGGCCCTGGTACCGGCGATGTCGGTCGTCCTGGCCCTTTCGACAGTCGCGCCCGCGGCGGCGCCGCTCGACAGCCCGCCGCCGCCCGAGCGCCCGGCACCACCGCGTGCCGGCACGAACGACGCCGGGACACGGCCGGATGCCGGGGACGGCAGGGGGGCGCGAACGGGACGGAGCGCCGCCGCAGGAGCGGAAGCGGCCGCGAGCCGCCTCGCCGCGCTTCTCGGCAGCAGCGCGGCGCGCGATGCGCTCGGCATCCCGTCTGCCGACGAGATGCCGGGCGGTTCACGGGCGGTGGACGACGACGTCGGCCCGGACCCAGTCGCGTCGAGGCCGGAGGCGATGGCCGATGGCGCCGGGGTGGCGGCCGGTGACGATAGGGCGGCTACCGGTCTGCCAGCGGCGGCGTCGCCGGGCGACACGGATGCGTCGAGCGAACCCGGCCTGATGGGCGATGCGGCAGGCGGGGGGCCGCTCGACGAGGGCATCGCCTGCCTCGGCGGGGATGGCGCGATGGTGCGCCAGGTCATCGTCGACGGTGCCGAGCTCGACCCGGAGATGATCGAGGCGCTGGCGGCAGTGCCCTTCGCGTCGCCAGGGCTTACGGGGGCCGAGGCGGCTCTGGTCGCGCTCAACGGGACCGAGACGCTGGGTGCCGGACGCCAACAGCGCCATGCCGGGCTTTCGAGCGAACGCGGCGACGCGACGCTGCGGCGCATTTTCTCGGATACGCTCCTGCCCTGTGCCACGGTGCGGGCGGTCCGCGCGCTTCTTGCGGACTGGCGCTCGGTCCCGAGGCGTTTGGTCCCTTCGGTGCCGAGGCCCGCACCGGGTGACCAAGCGGCCGGGGCAGATGACGCAGCCGATGCATCGCCTCCGGACGGGGAGGGAGCCGGGGAGACCGAAGCACCCCTGCCGCCGGACGTCGCCGCCCTGGCGCGGCGCGATGCCTGGGCCCGCGTCCGTTCGATACTTGCAACGGTACCGGCACCGCTGCGCCATCGCGTGTCCCGGCGCATCGCCGAGGGCTTCCTGCTGGAGGGCCGATTGGCACCGCTCGTCCTGCTCGAGCCGTTGATGGGCGAGATCCGCACCAGCGCCGCGTCGCGCCTGATCGCGGCGCATGTCGCGCTCGCGCTCGGCCGCGAGGAAGAGGGGCGTGTCCTGCTCACGGCGCTGGCCGGCGAGGACAACGATGCCGGACAGATCGCCGCCGTTCTCATGGCGGAGCGGTTGGATCCGCGCGAGGACGCACCGCTGGAGATCGGCTGGCTCGGTCACATCGAGCTGCTGGCGGCCATCGCGACCGAGCACGGCGGGACGGCGTTCGGCGCGCGCGCGGCGCGGGCGGAGGTCGCGTTGACGGCGCCGGTGCTGGGCCGTGCCGCGGCGCTCAGGACTCTCTCGCTCGCCCATGCGCGCGGGCTGCTCGGCGCATCGGCCGTGCAGCGGCTCTCCGAGGCGGTCTGGCGCGATCCGGGCGAAGACCCGCCCGGTGCGATCAAGCTGCCGATCTGGGCGGCGTCGGAGCCATCGAGTTTCCGCGCCATCCCGGCGCTCGCCGATGAGGCGATGCGGGGTGTCGGCGGGACCGCGGACGGCGCTGCCATGACGGCCGCTTCGTCCGGATCGGAGGGGGTCGGCGTTGGTTTCGGTGCCGCCCGCACGCCGATCGCCGCCCGCGACCGCGTGGCCGCGGAACCCGGATGGCGCGGTCGCGTATCCGCGGATGGCACCGTGGCCCCGGCATCGGGCCGTGATGGTCCTGCCGGCGGCGAGGCGGCTGGCGGTGGCAGGGACGCATCCGGTGGTCCCGGTTCCGCCGCGCTCTCCGACAGTGCGCCACCTGGCGGCGGCGGAACCGCCTTCGGGGATGCCGTCACGCCGTCCGGCTCTTCCGATGCGCCCGGGGCCGTGCGCCAGGCCCAAGGCCTGATCGATTCGCTCGGCTCGGAACTCGACGACATGAGGAAGGTGCTCGACGATGGATAAGGCGATAACCCCGGTACTGCTCGCCGGCCAGCGCGTGCAGCGGGCTCGGGTCGAACTGGTCGCGACCAACCTGGCCAACCTCGCGACGGACGGCTTCCGCGCGCAGGCCGCGATCGCGTCGGAGCATGTCATGAGCCGTGGGGGCGCCTCGATCTCCATGCCGCGCCTCGCCGCGTCGCTGTCGGACCAGCGCCCCGGCGCGGTGCAGGCCACCGGCAGCCCGCTGGACTTCGCGATCGAGGGTGAGGGGGCGTTCATGCTGGCGCTGCCCGACGGCCGGCAGGTGCTTACGCGTGCTGGGCATTTCGTGCGCGATGCCGAGGGCAACCTGGCGGCTCCGGACGGCGCGCTGGTGCTGGACGAGGCCGGTCAGCCGATCGCGCTTCCGCCGGGCGCCGCGCCGGTCGCGGCTGCGCCCGACGGTACGCTGAGCATCGACGGGGCGATCGTCGCCCGGCTCGGCGTGTTCGCGGTGGATCCGGTCGCGGACCCCGACGCCCGCCTGCCCGGCGCACGACGCGAGGCGGCCGACGCGCCCCAGCCGGTCGTCGCCCCCCGCGTCCGCCAGGGCATGATCGAGGGCTCGAACGTCTCGCCGGTCGAGAGCCTCGCCGAGATGATCGACGCCTCACGCAGCTACGAGATGATTCAGTCGCTGATCGAGGAGGATGATCGGCGCTTGCGAAACGTGATCGAAACCTTCTCGCGTCAGACCTGAGGGCGAGCGGACGACCAGAAGGGACGGGCATGCAGGCTCTCAAGATCGCGGCCACGGGCATGTCGGCGCAGCAGACGCGCGTCGATGTCACGGCCAACAACATCGCGAACATGTCCACCAACGCCTACGACAGGCGCCGGGCATCCTTCGCCGACCTGCACTACCAGCAGCTCCGCGCCCCCGGTGCGCTGTCGGCCACGACGGGCGAGCGGGTGCCTGTCGGGGTGGAGATCGGGCTCGGCGCGCGGATCGATGCCGTGGTGGTCGATCATGCGCAGGGCGCGCTGCGAACCACGGGGCGGGAGCTCGACGTTGCCATCGCGGGGCAGGGCTTCTTCGAGATCGTGCTGCCCGATGGTACCGCCGCCTACACGCGCGACGGTGCCTTCCAGCTCACGCCGGATGGCGAGGTCGTCACGGACGAGGGCTTTCCACTCGCTGCCGGGATCACGGTGCCGGAGGACGCCAGCGGGATCGAGGTCAGCGTGGATGGCGTCGTTTCGGCCGTCTTCGAAGGCGGTGCGAGGGTGGAGGAACTGGCCACCATCGACCTCGTCCGCTTCATCAATCCCGCGGGACTGACGGCCGCCGGCGACGCGACCTTCCTGGAGACCGACGCCTCTGGCGCTCCCGAGATCGCGGGCCCCGGCACCGACGGTCGGGGGACACTGCGGCAGGGATTTCTCGAGGACAGCTCCGTCGATGTCGTTGCTGAGATCACGGAACTGATCGAGGCGCAGCGCGGCTACGAGCTGAATGCCCGTGTGATGACGGCCGCCGACGAGATGCTCTCTGCCACGGTGCGCCTGCGATGACCGTTTCGGGGCTGACGATCACGCTGATGGCTATCGCGGCGCTTGCCGCATGGGTTTCGACAGCGGAAGGCGGCGGCTGGCCGCCGCCGCGCGAGGCCGCTGCCGAGGGATCGCGGGCGCGGGTCGTGGCCCGCCACGCTCTGCGCGCCGACACCGTTCTGACAGCGGAGGATCTTGCGGTAACTGGTGGCGCGGAAGCCTCCGACCCGCGGGCCAGGATGGTGGGGCTGCGGCTCCGGCACCCGATCGCCGCAGGCAGCCCTGTCGGTCAGCGCGACCTCGCGGCGCCCTTCCTGGTCCGCCGAAACGAGCGGGTGCGCATCGTTTTCTCGACTGGCGCGCTGACGATCACGGGCGTCGGCCGCGCGATGGAAGATGCGCCGCTCGGCGGCGTGATCCCGGTGATGAACGCGGGCTCACGGCGGTTGATCGACGCTATGGTCGTCGGTCGAGGCCGCGTGGAGGCGCTGCTCAGATGACAGGGCATCGCACTGGAATGCCGGGGGCCGCCCTGCGACACTACCTGACTGCAGCACTGCGTCTCCTGGCGCTGTGGACTGTTCTGGGATCTGCGGCCTGCAGCGATCGTCTCGATCACCTCGGCAAGCCGCCAACGGTGTATCCCGCGGGTACGCCAGACCGTGTTTCGACGCCGCTGCCGGGCCCGGAACGCCTCGCCCTGGCCGCGCCGGGGACCGCGTCCATGCCCCCTCAGCCGGCAGAGACCGTGGCGCTTTCACCTGGTGCCAGTCCGTGGTCGCCAGCGGTTCAGGTCACGCCGTCGCTCTTCCGTCGCGGACCGGGTTCCCTGCTCGCCAGCGATCGTGCCGCGGTGCGCGGCGACATCCTGACGGTGGTGATCGAGGTCGACGACGAAGCGGAGATCTCCAACACCACCGCCCGGGCCCGTACCGGAGACGATCAGGTGTCGATCAGCGCCCTGCTGGGGCTGCCCGCTGTCGCGGACGTCGTGCTGCCTGGCGCGGGAACGCTGACACCCGCGGTCTCGGCCGGCTCGACCACCACGACACAGGGCGCCGGCTCGGTCAGCCGCGAGGAGGAGATCACCTTCCGGCTGGCGGCGACGGTGGTCGACGTGCTGGCGAACGGCCATCTCGTAATCCAGGGGAGTCAGGAAGTGCTCATCAACTTCGAACTGCGCGACCTCCAGGTCAGCGGCATCGTCCGGCCGCAGGACATCTCGCGCGAGAACGAGGTTCCGCTGCACCGCATCGCCGATGCCAGGGTCAAGTATGGCGGGCGCGGCCAGATCACCGACGTCCAGCAGCCACGCTACGGCCAGCAGATCGTCGATCTCGTGAGCCCCTTCTGAGGTCCGAATGCCCATCCTGCCCATACTCTGTCTGCTGGTCGGCGGCATTCTTGGCGCGGTTGTGGCCGAGTTTGTCTCGCCCCCGTCCGAGACGATGGCGGATGCGGAGATCGCAGCGACGGCCGAGGGTATGGAGGGAGGCGGTGAGGCAGGTGACGCACAAGCGCTGACGAAGGGCGACGGCGCCAAGGAGGCCAAGGCCTCAACGCCCGCGGCGGAGGCCGGGGGTGCACGAGAGGTCGTAACGCTCGACCGGCGCCTGATCGTGCCGGTCGTGACCGATCGCAGGTCCCAGGCCGTGGTGCTGATGGAGGTCGCGATCGAGATCCCCGCCGATCTGGCCGTCGACGTACACAATGCGATGCCGAAACTCCGCGACGGGCTGTTGCGCGTGCTCCTGACCCTCTCCGCCTCGGGCGCCTTCGACCGGGGCATCGTCGATCCCGCGCTGATGGAGCATGTGCGGGACCTGCTGACCGAGAGGGTTCGGATGATCCTGCCTGCTCCCGATGCCACGGTCCTGCTGACCGAAGCGCTCATGCGACCGGTGTAGCCGGGTGCTCGGGTGGCACGGGGCAACAATGAACGGGGCGAGCCGACTTGGGCCGGGGCGGCGCGTCTCCGGGCGCGGCGGCAACCTGATCCCGGAACCGGGACGAATGTCGGTTCGTACAGCCTTGGGTCACGGCGGTCCGCCGCCCGGAACGACAGGTCTGGTTTCGACAGATGCCCCAGACTGCGCAGTTCCGGTTCGGGTTCGAAGACAAGATGCAGTTGCACGCAAACAAGTTCGGTGTCACCGGAGTAACGAGCATAGGTCGCAGGTTGACGCCCTGGGTTGCGCTGCCAGTGTCATGACCCGTGGCGGTGAAGCCCGACCTGAAGGTCAACGGTCACCGGACAGCGCCGCGAGCCTCGATCGGCCAGGTCGAGACGACGGTTCGAGCCCCGGCGGTCTCCGCCAGCACCACGAGGTGGTCGTGGAGGTTCACCGTCGGGTCAATGTGGCCGGGTACAAGGCGCAGCCGCTCGCCAAGGGCTACGGCCGCCACGTCCGGTGCGAGTATGGCCACCGCATGCTCGTCGGACATCTGCGCGACCTCGGCCGTTGGATGGTCGGCGAGCCTGGGAGGGCCGCTGTCGATCGCGGCGGCCTTGTGACCGGCGTCGAGCACGAGGTGCTGGCGGCCGTCGGCAAGGTCGCGCCTGCTTATGACGGTGGCCAGGACCCAGAGGGCCTGCTCGTAGGGCGCAACGCCCGCGGCCAGGCCATTGCGCGCATAGTCGGCGTCCATGAAGACGTAGGAGCCGGGCTGGATCTCGGTCCAGGGGCCGGGCGTCTCGAGCGTGTAGGTGCCGGTACCGGCGCCGCCGACGACGGGGGCCTCGAGACCGCGGTCGGCGAGGGCGTCGAGCGTGGCGCGTGTCGCGTCGGCCGAGCGGGCGACGGCCGCGGCGCGTTCGGCGGGGCTGCGCAGGTGCTGGGCGGCACCGTTATAGGCCTGCAGGCCGCGGAAGCGGAGGCCCGGCAGGCCGGCGGCCAGCGCGGCGAGTTCGGCCGCCGGGGCGCCGGGCGCAGTGCCGCAGCGGCCCTGGCCGACATCGACCTCGACCAGCACGTCGAGCGTGCTGCCGGCTGCGACCGCGGCGGCCGAGGCGGCGCGTGCGGGGCCGGCCGCGTCGAGGCAGAGGCCGATGCGCGCCACCCGGGCGAGGGCGGCGAGGCGGGCGAGCTTGGCCGGCGCGACGACCTGGTTGGTCACCAGCACGTCGGCGATGCCGCCGGCGACCATGGCCTCGGCCTCGGCGGTCTTCTGGCAGGCGACGCCGATGGCGCCGGCGGCGACCTGGGCGCGGGCGACGGCGGCGCATTTGTGCGTCTTGGCGTGCGGGCGCAGGCTGATCCCGGCGTCGGCGGCCTCGCGCGCCATGCGGCCGATGTTGCGCGCCATGGCAGCGTGGTCGACGATCAGGGCCGGGGTGTCGATCGCCTCGACCGGGTCGCCGAGGCGGGCGGGGGGCAGGCTCATGACGGGCGCTCCGTGGCAAGGGCCTCGGCCAGCAGGACCGCCACGTGGACGGCGCCGCGGCCGGCGAGGTCGGCGATCTGGTGGCGGCAGGAGGTGCCGTCGGCCAGCACGACGGTGTCGGGCTCGGCGGCGCGGACGGCTGGGATCAGCGAGGCCTCGGCCATGGCGCGCGAGACCCCGGCGGTCTCGGCCTGGTAGCCATAGCTGCCGGCCATGCCGCAGCAGCTGGTCTCGACGACCTCGACCTCGAGGCCCGGGATCTGGCGGAGCACGGTCTCGACCGCACCCATCTGGGCGAAGGCCTTCTGGTGGCAGTGGCCGTGGACAAGCGCCTTGCGCGCGGCGACCGGGCCGAGGGGCAGGGCGTGACCTTCGGCGAGGCGGGCGGCGAGGAACTCCTCGAGGAGCATGACGCGGCCGTTCCAGGCCTCGGGCCAGGCGCCGCGGCCGAGCAGGCGCGGGGCCTCGTCGCGGAAGCTGAGGACGCAGGAGGGTTCGAGGCCGACGACGGGGATGCCGCGGGTGAGCGCGGGGGCCAGCGCCGCGGCGGTGCGGGCGATCTCGGCCCGGCCACGCGCGGCCATGCCGGTGGAGAGATAGGTGCGCCCACAGCAGAGCGGCGCGCCGGGGGCGGGGTCGTCCGCCGGCGGCACGGCGTTGGCGACCTTGAGGCCGGCGGCCTCGAGCACGGTGCGTGCGGCGCCGAGGTGCTCGGGCTCGAAGTAGCGGTTGAAGGTGTCGGCGAAGAGGACGACGTCGGCGCTCTCGACATCCACGGGGCGGCCGGGGGTGCGGTACCAGTCGCGCCGCCATGCGGGCAGCGGGCGGTCGGCGGCGATGCCGGCGGCGCGCTCCATCGCGCGGGCGAGCAGGGGCACGCGGTTGCGGAGGTTGGCGAGCGGCGCAAGCGCGGCGGCGATGGGCGCGTAGGCCGGCATCAGGCCCACGAGCCGGTCGCGGAGCGCGATCCCGTGGCGGGCGGCGCGGGCGGCGGCGACCTCCATCTTGAGCTTGGCCATGTCGACCGACATCGGGCATTCGCGCTTGCAGGCCTTGCAGGCGACGCAGTGCTGCATGGCATCGGCCAGCGCGTCCGAGGCGAGGCCGCCCTCGACCTGGCCCGAGAGCGCGAGGCGGAGCGTGTTGGCCCGGCCGCGGACGCTGTCGCGCTCCTCGCGCGTCGCTCGGAAGGAGGGGCACATGACGCCGCCCGCGAGCTTTCGGCAGGCGCCGTTGTTGTTGCACATCTCGACCGCGCCCTG